>DATJPE010000041.1 GCA_035506535.1 Actinomycetes bacterium
GCCGAGGCCCGTACCGTCCAGGCGAACGGCATCGGCATCCACTACATCGAACAGGGTGGGGGCGACCCCCTCGTGCTCCTGCACGGCGGAGTGGTCTCGACCAACCCGCTGTGGGCCGGCATCCCGATCGCCTATGCCTCGCACATGGCGGCACTCGCCGCACACTTCCGAGTGATCGCGCCGGACACCCGCGGGTGCGGACGCACCCGGCACACCGGGGGACCGATGACCTTCGACGTCCTGGCGGACGACGTCGCGGCACTTATCGATGCGCTCGGACTCGAACGTGCAGCCGTTGTCGGCTTCAGCGAGGGTGGGATCACCGCGACCATCCTCGGCATCCGGCACCCGGCGGCGGTGAGCGCGATCGTCAACGACGCGGGCTTCGACGTCTTCGACCCAGCGGCGCCCACCGCAGCGATGATGCGCCAGATCCTCGGCGGCAGCCCCGACGCCACGGAGCCGAACCCTGACGTTGCCGCGCGCCAGTTCGAGGCATCTGAGCAGATGCGCCCGATCTTCGAGCTCATGAAGCGCGATCAGGACTCAGGCCAGGGCGAAGGCCATTGGCGCACCTACCTGCGACTGACCTGGGAAAGGGTGGCCACCTTCCCCGGCTACACGAACTCCGACCTGGCGAGGGTCACGGCACCTACGTTGATCCTCTGCGGGGACCGCGACGAGTTCTGCCCAGTCGAGCAAGCCGTAGCGGCCTACCGGAGCCTCCCGGACGGGGAGCTCGCGATCCTCCCCGGCCACGGCCACTACCTCCCGCCGGCCGCGATCGAGACGACGATCGATTTCCTCGGCCGCCGGGCGAGCTCCGGGATGTGATCGATGGCCACCGTCCACGTCACGCTGTCGAGCCAGCTCGCGCCTCAGGTCGTGCTCGCGGCCGGCCGCGACTTCTCGGCCCGGCGCGCGGACGTCTTCCCGGCGGTCTCCACCGACCACCTCGAGGTCCACAACCTCCATCCGGACTCGGCCGACGTCACCGAGGGCACGCCCACGGGGATCGGCCTCAACTGGGAACGTTGCCGCTACGACTGGGCGACGCCGGGCGTCGTGACGGCCACCGTGGTCGACTCGAACGTGTACGAGCCGAGCAGCAGCCGCTGGGTGCTACGCGTCGAGCCCGACTCCTCAGGCAGCGTGATCGAGATGGTCTGGGTCCGCGAGTTCCGCTCCGGGCCCCGCGGACGAATGTTCGGGACCCTGTTCCGGCTTCTCGGCAAGCGCGTCTTCACCCACTACGCCGAGGAGGTCCTGCGCAACCTCGAATCCCTGGAGATCGCCGGACGGTAGGCGCGTCCGGCGGCGCGGTGGCATCCATGGCCCCCGGGCAATAGAACAGGGCCATGGATATCCCGCTGGAGGCGCGAAGCGTCGAGATCACCGGATCAGGGTCGGACCGCATCGAGGCGTATCTGGCCCGACCCCTGGGGCGGACGGGGTACGGCGGCGTCGTGGTGATCCACCACATGCCGGGCTACGACGCGGCCACCAAGGAGATCACCCGTCGCTTCGCCAGCCTCGGCTACGCCGCCGTCTGCCCCAACCTGTACTCGCGGGAGGCGCCGGGTGCGGAGCCGGACGACGCGGCCGCGACGGTCCGCGCGCTCGGCGGCGTGCCGGACGAGCGTCTCGTGGGTGACGTCGCAGGCGCGGCGGCGTACCTGCGATCCCTCGACGGCGCCGCCGGGCGGGTCGGTGTGATCGGCTACTGCTCGGGGGGCCGACAGGCCTTCCTCGCCGCCTGCAGCCTCGACCTGCAGGCGGCCGTGGACTGCTACGGCGCGTTCGTGGTGGAGCCCGTACGCGACGGCCTGCCGCCGTTCCGCCCGCTGCTGGACCGCGCCGCGGACCTCGCCTGCCCGCTGCTGGGCCTGTTCGGCGCCGAGGACGCCCACCCGGCGCCCGAGCACACGGCGACGCTCGCGGCCGAGCTCGATCGGCTCGGCAAGTCCTACGACTTCCACACCTACGAGGGGGCGGGGCACGGCTTCTTCGCCGTCGACCGGGTGAGCTACCGGCCCGAGGCGGCCGTCGACGGGTGGCGGCGCATCGACAGGTTCTTCCGCACCACCCTCGAGGCGGCTGCCTGATGTGCACCTACCGCACGGAGGTCGTCGACCTCGAGGGCAGCGGGAAGGGACCCGCCGGCTGGTTCCGCTTCACCCGGGCCAGCGTGTACGTCGACCACCCCTACCACGCGCCGGCGGTGCACACGCTGAACATCGACCTGGCCGACCCCGCTCAGGGGCCGTCCGCGCGCATCGCCCTGGAACTGAGCGAAGATGCGGCTCGCATGCTGGTCGCGGCGATCGAGACCGCCCTCGCCGCGGCGCCGGCCGGCCTCGCGGCGAGCCCGGTCAGGGACCGCTGAAGCTCGCCACGAGGTCGGCCAGCTCCAGCCCGTCGAGGTCGACCCACACCGGATCGACTGCCACCGCATGGTCGGTGGCCAGCCGTCCGTAGACGAGCCGGATCAACGCCTCGGCCGGCATCCGCAGCCGGCCCTGGACCTCACCGCTGTCCCAGGCGCGCATGTCGCCGGTCTCCCCCAGGTCGAGCAGCAGGACGCGGTCGGGGTCGGTCGTGTCGACCCGGATCCTGGCCGGCTCGTGCGGGAGCGCGGTCCGGCGGGTGATGGGGCCAAGGTGATCGACCAGCAGCGGCACGGCGTCGCCCGCCAGCCTCGCGCCGGGGTCGAGGGCGACCGCGACGTCCCAGCTGTGCACCGTGTGCTCGAACAGCCGCATCCTCAGCAGCCCCGCATAGTCGGTGTCGCCGTCCCACATGTGCAGGCGCCAGGCCTCTCGGCGCTGCTCTCCCAGGCCGGAGAAGCGGGCCAGCAGCGCCTGGTCGGCCACCAGCGCGTCGCGGACCGCGTCGGCGGGCGGCTTGGCCCCCCATGCCGCCCAGACGGGGCGGATCCGGTCCAGCCCGGGCAGCGGCCGCTCCTCCAGCCCCGCGTCGAGGAACAGGCCGAAGACCTCGGCGCTGGAGCCGAGATGGGACACCACCTGAGCGAGGCACCACTCGCGCGGGTACGCCGGCCGGTCCAGCTCGGCCTCGGCCAGCGGCTCCACGAGCTCACGCAGCCGGGCGTGCGAGGCCGCGAGCACGTCGAGCAGGGCCGTGGTCCGTCTGCTGCTTCCGCTTCCGATCATGACGGATCGAGCCTACGGGGTCGCCTCGCTGCGGTCCTCGATCTCCCAGGCATGGTCCAGGACGTGCCACACCACGCGCCGCACCGCATAGCGCACCGGCCAGAGCTTCTCGCCCGTCGGCGCGCCTGACCGCGCGCTCCTGACAGCCGCCACCAGAGCGGCGTGCAGGACGGGGCGCTCCCGCGACTCGGCCGTGGTCAGGCGCAGCCCCGCCCGGCGGGCGTACGCGGCCTCGGCGTCCCACACGTGGGCGAGGATGGCGTCGCGGTCCCGACCGCCCCCGCGCGGACCCTTGCGCAGCACCGGCGGCGCGGTCCGCCCCACCTCCACCAGGTAGGCCCAAGCCGCCACCATGAGGTCGGCGAGCCCGTTCGCCTCCGCAGCGGTGAGGTCGGCCCTCTCGAGCGCGGCGACGGCGCCGGGCACTCCGAAGTCGGTGCCAGCGTCGCCAGGCAACGTCTCGACGACGTCGAAGGAGCCCGGCGGGTCGAAGGGCAGACCCGCCGCCACGACGACGGGAGCGTAGCGGGGCGCGTACGCCGCCAGCGTCTCGACCGCAGCCTCCGCGGAGCGGGCGCTGCGCGACCACCCCGGCCAGTCCAGGGCGCTGGCGAAGGTGCGCCGCCGACCCACCTCGAGGACCGTGACCACTCCGCTCACGGCGGGCTCGTCTCGACCTCGGACTCCGGTCTGGCCAGCGCGGCCCGGCGGTCCCTGGCGGCTCGGCGCAACCCGGGGACCGCCGCCACCGATCCCGCGAGCATGCCGAGGGCGGCGATCGTCAGACCCTCCGTACCGGTCCAGGGGACCAGCCCGATCGCGCCTCCGCCGACCCAGGCGAGCTGGAGGGCCGTCTCCGAGCGCGCGAAGGCGGAGTTGCGGATGCGTTCGTCGACATCGCGCTGGATCACCGCGTCGAGCCCCAGCTTGGCCAGCGCGGCGAGCAGAGTCCCGGCGAAGGCGACGATCAGGGCGACCGTCTTGGAATAGGTCAGCGCACCCAGGGTGAGCACGATCACGGAGGTGACCAAGCTCGAGGTGACGAGCAGTTCCGGGCGTCGCCGGCCGAGCCGGTTGCCGATGAGGATCCCCGCGGACTGCCCCACGAGCACCGCGAAGGCGAGCAGCGCAAGCCCGCCCTTGGCCGCGTGCCCGTGGCCGGCGCTGAGCCGAAACGCCAGGAAGATGACGAGGAAGCCGGCGAGCGCCCGCAGAGGGAGGGCTCCGCGCAACGCGGCGGGCATCCCCCCGAGGCTGCCCTGGCGCCGCTGCGCCCCGAGGGTCTGCAGCGGCAGCCCGGTGGCCGGCCGCTCCCCCGCATTGGAATCGACCGCCTTGGGCAGCCGGAGGGACAGCACCACGCTGACGGCGTACACGACGGCGGCCACCCGCAGGAGCCCGGTCACGCCGACGAGGGCGTTGATGCCGACACCGACGGGGACGGCGACCCCGGCGCCCACGGCCATCAGCAGGGAGACCCGGGAGTTGGCGGTCAGCAGCGTCACCCCCTCGGGAAGAGCTCGGGGGACCACCGCCGCCTTGGCGATCCCGAAGGCCCTCGAGGAGACCAGGAAGAACAGCGCGAGCGGGTAGAGCTCGACGGTCCCGGTCCTCGTGGCGAGGAACCAGGCGACCGCCACGCGGGCCGCGAGGGTGATCGCCAGTCCCAGCCGGCGACTGTGCAGGCGGTCGAGCAGCGGCCCGATCACCGGGGCCAGGACGGCGAAGGGCGCCATGGTCACGAGCAGATAGAGGCCGACATGGCCACGGGCCTGGCCGAGGGGCACGTCGAAGAAGACCGTGTTGGCAAGGGCAACCGCCACGAAGGCGTCAGCCGCCGCATTGATCGCGCAGAGCTCGACCAGGTCGGCGAGCCCGGATGCCCCAGCACCGCCGGCACGCAGCCGCCCACGCGCCGCCCGGGTCACGCGGAGGGCGCCGCGCGTGCCGGCCCGTGCCCCCCGTCCGATCGACCTGAAGCCACGGACCAGGGCGTTCTCCCGTGTGGGTCCGGCCTCCGGCACACCTCCAGTATCGGCGAGCGGCTCAGGGTGCGAGGTGTTCCTCGCGCCAGTCGACGAGGGCGTCGATCCCGACGGGTTCGACGCCGATGCCCGGTCCGGTCGGGACGTCGATGCGCCCGTCGTGCAGGACGAACGCCTCGGTGATGTCCCGCGCGTAGTAGCGGTCGGACGCGCTGGTGTCCCCTGGCAGGGTGAACCCGGGCAGGGCCGCGAGCGCGAGGTTGGCGGCCCGACCGATCCCGGTCTCGAGCATGCCCCCGCACCAGACCGGGACCCCGGCCGAGCGGCACAGGTCGTGGATCGCGATCGACTCCAGGTAGCCCCCGACGCGCCCCGGCTTGATGTTGATCACCCCGGCGGCACCGAGGGTGATCGCGGTGTCCGCACCGGCGACCGACACGACGGACTCGTCGAGGCACACCGGGGTGCGCATGAGCTGCGCCAGCCGCGCATGGCCGATCAGGTCGTCCTCGGGCAGGGGCTGCTCGACGAGCAGGAGGTCATAGGCGTCGAGCTGCGCGAGGTGAGGAAGGTCGTCGCGCCGGTAGGCGGCGTTCGCGTCGACCTGGAGCGGCATCGCGGGCCAGCGCTCCCGGACCCGGGCCACGGGGTCCAGGTCCCACCCCGGTTGGATCTTCAGCTTGATCCGGCGGTAGCCCGCGTCGACGTACTCCCCGACCTCGGCGAGCAGCGAGCCCATCGGGTCCGCCTCGTCCTCGGTGGGGATCCCCACCGACACCCCGCAGTCCACGCGGTCCCGGACGGCCCCCAGGTAGGCGGCGAGCGGGCGGCCCTCCTCGCGCAGCTGCGCGTCCAGGACGGCCGTCTCGACAGCGGCCTTGGACATCGGGTGGCCACGCACCGGGCCCATGGCAGCCTTGGCGGCGACGGCGTCGGTCACCGTCCAGACGCGCGGCAGGAGGTGGTCGCGGATCAACGGCACGCACGCGTCGACGTACTCGGAGGAGTACCCGGGCCAGGTCGGGGCCACGCACTCACCCCAGCCGTCGACACCGCCCTCGGTACGGACCCGAACGAGCAGGGCGTCGCGATCGAGCTCGAGGTCGAAGGAGGTGCGGAACGGCCGCACCAGCGGCAGGCGAACCCGCAGCAGCTCCACGGCGGCGATGCGCATCACGGCACCGGGCCCAGGACGTAGTGGCCCTCGCTGGTGACGCCGGCGATCGGGCGGCCGGCCCCAAGGGCGGGCTCGAGCACCGCACGCACGGCGAGGCGCCAGCGCAGCCCGAGATCGGCGTCGAGCGCACGCAGCGCGGTGATGTCAGGGGGGACGGGCACGAGCAGCACCTCCTCATCGGACCAAGCTTCCTCGTTCACCTGGGGCAGGCCGTGGCGGATGTAGAGCGCGTCCACCGCGCCTGACTCCCGCAGCTCCTCGACCGAGAGCGGGGCCAGCAGCCCGGCTGCCGCCTCCGCCGCTCGCTGCGAGGAGAGCTGCCAGCACACGAGAAGCCGGTCGGTACGGTCGCCGGAGTTGAGCGCGTCCGGCATGGCCCCGTAGAAGTCGGGGAGGTATGCCGTCACGTCCGCGCCGAGCCGGACCAGGTTGAACCGAGCGTTGCGGCGTACCAGCGGGTCGTAGGTCCAGCGGATCTCCTCGATGTCGCCGGCGAGGCACCACTCCCGCTGGTGCTGCTTCAGCGCCGACCCGACGTGCAGGTCGCGTGCCTCCGGGGAGACCGCCGCCATGTGCGAGTGCAGATACGTCACCCACTCGCCGCTCTGCTCGTCGCGGTGCCGGCCGAGCAGGGCCACCGTCGCGCCGACGAGCTGGTCGGCGCCGTCGTAGGCCGCCCCGACGTGACCACCGGAGAAGTCGATGGCCCGGATCAGGTTCGAGGTGACCTGGGTCCCCTCCTCGGGGCTGGGCCACACCGCGTCGCAGAGTGCACGCACCGCGTCGAGCTCCTCGAGCTCGTGGACCGTCCGGACCGTGACCTGCACGCCGCGGAGTCTCGCACACCGCTAGTTTCGGTCTCGTGGCTCGACGCTGGCACAGCGAGGGGAGCGATCCCGACTACCGGTTCTCCCTCGCCAACGAACGCACCTTCCTCGCCTGGGTCCGCACCGCGCTGGCCCTGCTCGCCGGCGCGGTCGGCATCGTCCAGCTCGCGACGAACCTCGGCCCGGACTGGGTACGGCGCACCGTGGGCGGCGTGCTGGCCGCGACCGGCATCGTGGTCGCCGGGCTCGCGTACTGGCACTGGAAGGCCAACGAGCGGGCGATGCGGACCGGCGCGCCCCTGCCGTACACGCCGGTGCTGGCGCTGCTCGGCGTGGTCCTGACCGGCGTCGCGGTGACGGTGCTGCTGCTGGTGGTCTTCGGCTGAGTGCCTACCCGCGGACCAGCTCCACGACCGTGAGCGCGGACAGGAGCGCCAAGACGATGCCGGCGACACGACGCACGAGGGCCACATCGACGGCGCGGACCAGCCCACGACCGGCCCAGATCGCGACCGCGGCGATCCCGGACAGCGCGGCGAAGGCGCCCAACCACACGGCGGCGCGGTCGTCGTAGCGGGCTGCGAAGTTCGCCGTCGTGATCTGGGTGATGTCGCCGAACTCGCCGACGAAGATCACCCCGAAGGACGCCAGGAAGGCCGTGCGCGCCAGCTTCAGCCTCCCCCCCGCTTCTGCGACCGCCTCCTCTGCCGACTCCTCGGCCTCGGCCTCGGTCTCGTCCTCCGACCCGAGGAGCAGGTACGCCGACCCGGCCGCGAAGAGCACCGCGACGACGAGGAGGACCAGCCGGTGCGGCAGGAGGGTGACCAATCGTCCGGCGATCACCGCGATCGTGACGTGGACGGCGAAGGCCGCGGCGACCCCGAGCCAGACCCACAGCGGCCGGAACCTGGTCCCGAGCACGAGGGAGGCGAAGAGGCTCTTGTCCGGCAGCTCCGCCATCAGGGTCACCCCGAAGACGGTGAGGAGCACGCCCAGGTCCACCGGGCTCACCCTACGGAGGGGTTCGCCTCGACCGCCCGGTCGACATCGAGCAGCGGTGCGCCGTGCTTGACAGCGCAACCATCCGCCAGGGACCGTAGGCCCATGACCCGCGCAGGAGAGCTCCTGGTGGCGCGCGTGCACGTGGACCTGGTCCGGCACGCCAGCGCCCGCTGTCGCCTGGTCTGATCGCCCTCGCCGCAGCCGGCTGACCTGACGCCGGCCCTGATGTCGAGGCGCGCCTGCCCGCGCCGGCACGCGTCCGCGTGCCCGGCGCTGTGTGGCGCCGACCGCTGAGCGGGCGCTCATCGCGCCGTCCCGGGTCGGACGCAGCATCCCCGTCCAACGATGGAAACAGGAGATCCCCATGTCCGTGACCGACGAGTACCTCGAGAACAACCGTCGCTACGCCGAGACCTTCAGCGGACCACTGCCGCTCCCGCCCTCCCGGCAGGTTGCGGTCGTGGCGTGCATGGACGCGCGGTTGGACGTGTACCGGATCCTCGGACTGGCCGAGGGCGAGGCGCACGTCATCCGCAACGCCGGCGGAGTCGTGACCGACGACGAGATCCGCTCGCTCGCGATCAGCCAGCGCCTGCTCGGCACCAACGAGATCATCCTCATCCACCACACCGACTGCGGGATGCTCACCTTCACCGACGACGGCTTCCGAGCCACGATCCAGGAGGAGACGGGCATCAAGCCTCCGTGGGCCGCGGAGGCGTTCGCCGACCTGCAGACCGACGTCCGCCAGTCGATCGCCCGCATCAAGGCGAGTCCCTTCATCCCCCTCACCGACTCGGTCCGCGGCTTCGTCTTCGACGTCGCGACCGGTCGCCTCGACGAAGTCCTCTGACGCCGGGTGGCCCGCCGCGGCCACCCCCAACCCCGGGAAGGTTGTTCTCGATGACCTCCGCACACACCGCGGACCGCTCCGCCGATCCCGTCCACGCGGAGCAGCGCTCCGCGGTGGTGGCCATCAAGGCCGATCAGCGCCTCGCCTACGTCGATGGTCAGCCGCTCGAGCTGACCTACCTGGAGTACGAGTTGCTCGCCCATCTGGTTGCCCACCCGCTGCGCGTGCACTCCCGCGCCCAGCTCCTCCGCCTGGTCTGGGGCTGGTCCACGCCGCTGCCCTCGCGGACCGTCGATACCCACATCGCCCGGCTTCGCACCAAGCTCGGGCCGCTGCGTTCCAGCATCGAGACCGTGCACCGCGTCGGGTACCGCTACCGCCCCGCCGCCCTGGCGCGGACGGGGAGCGCGGCATGAGCATCCTCGAGACGGCGCCGCTGGCCGCGATCGCGCCCTTCGCCAAGCCGCCACAGGCGGCCCGGGCGCTGGCCGGTGAGCCGAGGCTGTGGGAGCCCCTCGTCCGCTTCGACCCCACCACTCGCGTCCACGAGCGCCTGCTCGTCGCTCCCGGCTGGGAGGCGTGGGTGCTCACGTGGCTGCCCGGGCAGGGAACCGCCATCCACGACCACGGCGGGTCGGCGGGCGCGTTCGTCGTCGTGAGAGGCGCGCTGACGGAGGAGACGTACGGGTTCCGCCGGGCCGACGACCCGCCCGTGCGACGGCTCGACGTCGGCCGGCTGCGAACGTTCTCCGCCCGTCACGTCCACCGCGTGACCAACACCGGGACCGAGCCCGCGGTGAGTGTGCACGTGTACTCACCGGCCATCGCGACGATGACGACCTACTCGGTGGTCGGGACCTCCCTCGCGACCCTGGGGATCGAGCGGGCGGGGGTGGACTGGTGAGCACGATGACGTCGGCGCGCTCGATCGAGGCCGTGCTTGCCCAGGCACGGAGCAGGCTGGTGCGCCTGGAACCGGCTGCGGCGGCCGAGGCGTTGGCCGAGGGCGCGGTGCTGGTCGACATCCGCCCGGTCGCGCAGCGCGAGTGCCACGGCGAGGTCCCGGGCGCCTTGATCGTGGAGCGCAACGTCCTGGAGTGGCGCTTCGACCCGACGAGCGACGCGCGGCTGCCGGTCGCGGCCTACGACCTGCACGTGGTGATCCTCTGCCAGGAGGGTTACACCTCCTCGTTGGCCGCTGCGGCGTTGCAGGACCTCGGGATCCGCCGGGCCACGGACGTGGCGGGCGGGTTCTCGGCGTGGCGTCGCGCGGGCCTCCCGACCATCCCCGGCGGCAGCCTCGCCTCCTTCCCTGCGGAGCAGCGCTCCGCCGACTCCCTGGCCTGAGCCGAGCGAGTCTCGGCCGGTTCAGATCCTCGGCAGGCGGCCCGCCGCGCGAGCCTCGGCCAACGTGGGCGCCTCGGCGTCACGTGGCGACAGCACGTACGGGGCGGCCTCGGCGGGCCACGGCAGCGCGAGCTCGGCGTCAAAGGGCGTGATGGCGAACTCGTGCTCGGGCGAGTACGGCGAGGAGCACAGGTAGGCCACCGTCGCGGTCCCGGTCAGGGCCAGGAACGCGTGGCCGAGGCCCGCCGGAAGGTAAGCCGCGTTGCGCAGCTGGTCGTCCAGGCGCAGCGCGTCATGGGTGCCGAAGGCATCGGAGCCGAGGCGCAGGTCGACGACCACGTCGAGCACGGCGCCCGCCGTACAGGTCACGTACTTTGCCTGGCCCCCAGGCACGACCGAGTAGTGCAGTCCCCGCAGCGTCCCCCGTCGTGACAGCGACACGTTCATCTGGGCGAGGGGGAAGGCGCCGCCCACGGCCTCGGCGAACGGCACGCCGGCGTAGACCTCCGCGAAGCTGCCCCGCTCGTCGGCGCGGACCGTCGGGGTGAACTCCCACGCGCCCGCGACCGCCAAGGGTCGGGCCGCGCTCACCGGCCCTCCTCCAGCAGGCCGAGCAGGTAGGTGCCGTAGCCGCTTGGTCGCAGCGGCAGGGCGAGCTCCCTCAGGGCGTCGTCGTCGATCCACCCGTTGCGCCACGCCACCTCTTCCACACAGCCGACCTTGAGCCCCTGCCGGTCCTCGAGGGTCCGGACGAAGCTCCCGGCGTCGTGCAGCGAGTCGAAGGTGCCGGTGTCCAGCCAGGCGGTACCACGGGGAAGCACCGTGACAGCCAGCCGTCCCTCGCGCCGATAGCGCTCATTCACGTCGGTGATCTCGAGTTCCCCTCGAGCCGAGGGCGTGATCGTGCGCGCGATGTCCACGACGTCCGCGGCGTAGAAGTACAGGCCGGGCACGGCGTAGGAGCTGCGCGGACGCGCCGGCTTCTCCTCGATGGACAGCACGCGGCCATCGGGGTCGAACTCGACGACGCCGTACGAGGAGGGGTCGGCGACCCGGTAGGCGAAGACGTGCCCGCCCGGCGGGTCGGTGAGCTGGGCGAGGCTGGTCCCGAGACCCGGGCCGTGGAAGACGTTGTCACCGAGGACGAGCGCGGCGGCTGCCCCGTCGAGGAAGTCCGCGGCGATGAGGAACGCCTGGGCGAGCCCGTCGGGGCGCTCCTGCACGGCGTACTCGAGGCGCATGCCCAGCTCCGACCCGTCCCCGAGAAGTCGCCTGAACGCGGCCGCGTCGTCGGCGGTGGTGATCACCACGACCTCGCGGATGCCGGCCGCCATGAGCGTCGAGAGGGGGTAGTGGACCATCGGCTTGTCGTAGACCGGCAGGAGCTGCTTGCTGACCCCTCGCGTCAGCGGCGACAGCCGGCTCCCGGTCCCGCCGGCGAGGACGATGCCTCTCACAGCCGGCCACGCCGCATGCTCACCCGAGGCAGGCTAGTGCCAGGTGCCGCCGTCGCCCCGGACCACGAGCGTGCGTCGACCCGAGCCGATTCATGCCCGTCTCAGTAGGCTGGCCGCCGTGCGGATCTTCGTGACGGGGGGAGCGGGCTTCATCGGCTCCCACTACGTCCGCACGATGCTCGGCGGCGGCTACCCCGGCTGGGAGGACGCCGAGGTGACCGTCTACGACGCGCTGACCTACGCAGGGAACCGCGCCAACCTCGCGTCCGTCGCCGACCATCCGCGGTTTCGCTTCGTGCGCGGTGACGTCTGCGACGTCGCGGCACTCGACGCGACGATTCCCGGCCACCAGGTCGTGGTGAACTTCGCTGCCGAGACCCATGTCGACCGCAGCATCGACGGGCCGGCCGCCTTCGTCCTGACCAACGTGGTCGGGACGCAGACGCTGCTGGACGCCTGCTTGCGTCACGGGGTGGAGCGGGTCGTGCACGTCGGGACCGACGAGGTCTACGGATCGATCGACGTCGGCGCGTGGACCGAGGAGGCACCCCTCCTGCCCAACTCGCCGTACGCCGCGTCGAAGGCCGGTGCCGAGCTCATGGTCCGCGCCTACCACCGGACGTACGGCCTCAACGTGTCGAGCACGCGCTGCTCCAACAACTACGGCCCGTACCAGTTCCCCGAGAAGCTCATCCCCCTGTTCGTCACCAGGCTGCTCGAGCACCGGACGGTGCCGCTGTACGGCGACGGCGGCAACGTCCGTGACTGGCTGCACGTCGACGACCACTGCCAGGGCGTCCAGCTCGTGGTGGAGCACGGGGTCGCGGGAGCGGCGTACAACATCGGCGGAGGCGAGGAGCTGTCCAACAAGGCGCTCACCCAGCGGATCCTCGACGCGATGGGCGCGGGGTGGGACCAGGTCGAGTACGTCGCGGACCGCCCGGGGCACGACCGCCGCTACGCACTCGACGACGCACGTGTGCGCGCCCTCGGCTACCGCCCGCGGCACACCTTCGCCGACGGGCTGGCCGAGACCATCGAGTGGTACCGCACGAACCAGGCATGGTGGCGCCCGCTGCTGGTGGGGGCACCGTGAGGGGCGCCCGCTGGCTGGTGACCGGGGCGGGTGGCCAGGTCGGCAACGAGCTCGTCGGGCTGCTGCGGTCGCGCTCGATCGTGGTCATCGCCTTGGGCCACGCCGACCTCGACGTCACGGACGAGCGCGCGGTGCGAGCGGTCGTCCACACCTACCGGCCCGATGTCGTCGTCAACGCGGCGGGCTACACCGACGTGGACCGGGCCGAGAGCGAGCCCGAGCTGGCCCACGCGGTGAACACCGTGGCGCCGGGGCTGCTCGCGGCGGCTGCCGCCGAGGAGGGCGGACGGCTGCTGCACATCTCCACCGACTACGTCTTCTCGGGGCGCGACGCCGCCGGCAGGCCCTACGACGAGGACGATCCGACGGACCCGATCAGCGTCTACGGGCGGACCAAGCGCGACGGCGAGCTCGAAGTCCTCGGAGCGGACCCGGAGTCGTGGGTCGTGCGTACCTCCTGGGTCTACAGCCCTCGCGGCAAGGGCTTCATCCAGGCGATCCGGCGCGCCCTCGACCTGCGTCCCACCGTTGACGTCGTCGACGACCAGATCGGGACGCCCACCTGGACCAGGGACCTCGCGACCTCGATCCTCGAGCTGGTCCAGAAGAACGGGCCTTCCGGCATCCACCACGTCACGGCCGGCGGCCACACCACCCGCTTCGGCCAGGCGCGAGCGATCGCGGCGCTCCTCGGGGCGGACCCCGCCAGGATCCGACCAGTGACCACCGCCGACCAGCCGCGACCGGCGGCTCGCCCGACCTGGTCCGTCCTGGGCCACCGTCGCTGGCTGGAGGCCGGCCTCACGCCGCTGCCGGCCTGGGACGTGGCGCTCGCGGGCGCCATGACCGACCCGGACTTCCCGGTCATCTGGTGAGGAGTGGTGACGGAAGCCCGCACCTCCGGGGTCAGAGGTAGGCGAGCGGGTCGAACTCCTCCAGCGGGATGATGCGGACGCGCGGGAGCGCGGTGTTGAAGCAGCGGACGTCGGTCTCGAGGTCGTAGACGCGAAGGCCCTGCTCGGCCAGCTCGGTGAAACCCGCGTTGACGAACTCGCGGAAGCCGATGAGCCCGACCCGGCGGCCGGTGCCGAGGAGCCGGCGGATCTCGGGCAGGAAGTCGCCGTCGTGGCTGAGCAGGAGGACGTCGCCGGGACGATCCTCGAGCGCGCCCAGCAACCGTTGGATGCCGATGTCGACGACCTTCTCCCCCGCCGCTCCGGACAGCGGGATCGGCCGGTAGTCCATGGCGAGCAGCGCTTGCACGAACGGCATGGGCAAGGTGCCCGCGCTCGCGTTCAGGAAGAACAGCCCCTTGACCGGCTGGTCCCACAGGGCCTCCGCGAACTCGCGCACCCGCTCCCAGCGCGGCCGCTCCTCCGGGTTGGGGCGTCGCCCCAGGACGCTGTTGCCGAGGGTGGCGTCGATGTTCTCGCCGTCGACGACGAGATAGGTGCTCACGCCCTCAGGATCGGCCATGACGGGAGGCTAGCCTTTGGGTCATGAGCGATGCAGCGAAGAAGCCGGCCGCTGATGACGAGACCCGACGCCGCTACCGCGAGGCGCTGGACCGCAAGAAGGCCGCGGAGCATGCCAGCGCCGACCACGAGGACAACAAGGGCCTAGGCCCGTCGCACAACCAGAGCGTGGGACGCCGGGAGTTCCGTCGCAAGTCCGGCTGAGCGCGGGCTCAGGCGTGCGCCACGCCGGCCCGCCGACGCCGGTTGACTGCGAGTACGAGCGCGGACCCGAGCGCCACCAGCCCGGCGCCCCAGACGAGAGCGGTGTGCGCCCCGCCGTCACCACCCGTGTGCGGCATCACGCCCGCCCCGGTGACGGTGATGTCGACCTCGACGGTGGTCGGGTCGGCGAAGACCCGAGACAGCCCCCGGGCGTGCAGGCCGCCCACCCCGAGGGCCGAGCTGCTGCCCAGGGTGCCGGTGAAGTAGAACGCGTAGTGGCCGGGGTCAGTGAGCGCGAAGGGACCGCCCACCACCGCCCCGTTCCCGTCGGCGACGAGGCTGCCGACGTGGGTCCGGCCGGCCTGCGGCGGGTCGACGTCCAGGGAGATGTCCGTCGCCGGCACGAAGCCGCAGACCTCGATCCGGAAGAAGGCGCCCTCGCTCACGGTATGGGCTCGCGAGCCCGAGCAGGAGACGAGCAGGGCGCCCTTGTCCTGGCCCCCGTAGATGACGCCGTGGGACACCACGCGCTGGTGCTCCGGCGCGCTCGGCGGGTACGTGCCGGCCCCGGCGGGCCCAGCCAGCGCCAGACCTGCCGCGACCACCGCGAGAGCGGCCACGAGGACACGTCGCAGCGCCATCCGGCTGCCTCCTTCAACCCCGGGGCTCGAGACTCCTGAGCCTTTGCAGTGAGCTGGTTATCGGCAGGCCGGGGCCGGGACCGTAGCGCGGAGAGCGCACCCGCGCCCGCGGTCAGGAGCAGGTCGGTACGCTCACCGAGGTCGTCGCCGGGCGTACCAGCGGCTGGACGACCAGTCGAGCGGTGGCGGACGTCGCCGGCTCGAGCATCGAGACGACCACCGTGTGCGTGACCCGAGGCTGCAGAGTCAGCGTGGTGAGCACGACCGGGTGCCCGGCCTCACGACCCAGGCCGAACGCGGCGGCATGACCGTCGACGAGCACCTGCTGGACCAGTGCGTCGGGGCTCAGCCAGAAGCCCGCCGTCACCTTGTCGTCGTTTCGCTCCGCGGCCGTGGCCGCATGGGCCCCCAGCACCCCGACCACGTAGTCGGGCAGCGAGGCGTCGGGTGCGACGGTGTTGGTCAGGTCGAGCTCGATCCGCGTCGGACGCATGCCCCCCGAGCGACAGACGCTGCCCCGGTAGCTGATGCGGCGGTCGAGGTAGTAGTCGAGCTTGTTGCCGGCCGCGTTGTTGACCGCTACGAGCGCCGACGGTCCCGGCCCGTCCGGAAGGGTGCCCGCGATCGGCTGGCCCGCGAGCGCCCGCTCCTCGTCGGGGTGGGAGGAGTACACGAGCAGGCGGCGCTGGCCGGCGGCCCAGCCGAGGGCGCGCAGCATGGCGGAGGTGTCTCCTGTCGTCCCGAGGAGGCGCCGCACGACCGCCGCGGACACCGTCGTCAGGTAGGTCTTCCGCGCCGCCGGGTCGGCCGCGAACCGCACGTACGCCGTCTGCATGGTCTGGCGCACGACGGTGTCGGCGCTGATCTGCTCGCCGTCCGGCAGCCGCGCCGGACCGGTGACGCCGAGCAGAGCGGAGAGCACCTCGGGGTCGAGCGCGACGACCCCGTCGAGGCGTCGACCGTGCTGGCGCTGCCAGGCATCGAGCCAGATCTCGGCCCCGAACGGGAAGTTCGCGCTCTCGTTGGAGTTGACCCACAGCGCGGGGTCCGATCCCCAGAGCGCGGTGTAGTCCGCGCCCAGCGAGGCGGGCACGCTCGGCAGGCCGGTCAGGTCGGCGTCGGTGCCGAGGCTCTGCACCGACAGCCTCCCGTGGTCCGTGTCCAGCACGCCGTAGCCGCCGACCAGCCCACCGGTGCCGCGGGCCTCGGCGGGGTTCTGGAACGCCAGGAGGTACTCCCGCGGGCCGGCGGAGCCGAGCATGGGCGGGAGCAGCCGAGCCGCCAGGGCGGCGGCATGCACCGACGCCGCGAGGTCGGCCACCGAGCCCTGCAGGCCGGTCAGACCGCGCCGAACCGGCCCCACGACACCGCGCCCCTGTCCCGACAGCGCCGCCCGCACCTGGGCCAGGGCGCTGTCCGCGTCCGCGAGCGGCGCAGCAGCGGCCGCCAGGGGCGCCAGGTCGATGGTGTCCACCGAGGAACGCAGCCGGTCCGGAGCCGCCTCCTGCGCCGCCTGCAGCACCTCGGGGAGGACGCGGGTCGCCAGGACGTCGACCTGTCGCGCGGAGACCGTGACGGCCCGCACCGTGGGGCCGGTCAGCGGGAGGCGCCCACCGAGCGCCCAGAGCGGTCCGGAGGTCAGGCGGCGGGCCCGGTGAGCCGGTCCGGCGGCCGCGCGTACCTGCTCGGAGGCCACTGCGAAGTCCTGCCGGACCGCCGCCGCCCGCGCCGCGTCGAGATGTCCCTGGGCGTCCTCGAGAGCGCCGCGGGCGAGCAGGGCGGTGACACCCGCCCAGGCCAGTGCCACGACGAGCACGGCGCCGGCGAGCACGAGGACCAGAAGGCCCCCGCGACGCCGGCCGGGCCGCGAGGCGCGGTGCCCACGCGCGGGTGTCCTGCGCACGTCGCTGCGGCGGTGTGCCGCGCTCGAGCGGGTAGCCTTGCCTGCGCACTCGATGAGAGGACGTGCGGGTTGGACCTCCGCGACTACATGCGCCTGATGCGCAAGCGCTGGCGCATCATCAGCGTGTGCGTCCTGCTGGGCATGCTCGGGGCGGCCGCCATCACGGCGCTGTCGCCGAAGGTCTACGCCGCCCATGCCCAACTCTTCGTCTCGGCGAGGGCCACGGCTGAGGACCTGAGCTCGGCTTTTCAGGGCAGCAGCTTCACCCAGCAGCGGGTGAAGTCCTACGCCGACATCGTCAGCACCCCGATCGTCACCAGCCCGGTGATCAAGCAGCTGCACCTGTCCGTGAGCGACGACCAGCTCGCCTCCCAGATCAGCGCGACCAACCCGCTCGACACCGTGCTGCTCAACATCAGTGTCTCCGACCACGACCCGCGCCAGGCGCAACGGATCGCCAACGCCGTCGCCGTCCAGTTCACCCAGGTGGTGAGCCGCCTGGAGACGCCGAGCGGCTCGACCCCGCTGGTCACGGCCACCGTCGTCAAGTACGCGGGCCTGCCGACCGTCCCGGTCTCGCCGCGCCCGAAGATCAACCTCGCCCTCGGCCTGCTCGTCGGGCTGGCCCTCGGCGTGGGAGCCGCGGTCCTGCGCGAGTCCATGGACACCACCGTGAAGACGCCGGAGGAGATGACCGGGCTCACGGGCAGCCCTGTCCTCGGCATCGTCCCTGAGGACAGCGAGGCCCGGGTTCGGCCGCTGATCAGCGCCGACCAGGGCAACCCACGCGCCGAGGCCTACCGCCAGGTGCGGACGAACCTGCAGTTCGTCGACGTCGAGCGCTCGGTCCGCTCCGTCGTGATCACCTCGGCGATCCCCGACGAGGGCAAGTCGACGACGGCCTGCAACCTCGCGATCGCCTTCGCACGCACCGGGGCGCGCGTCCTGCTGGTGGAGGCCGACCTGCGTCGCCCGCGTACGGCGGACTACCTGGGGGTCGAGGGCGCCGTCGGGCTCACCAACGTCCTGCTCGGCCAGGTGTCGGTCGGCGACGTGCTCCAGACATGGGGCAACCTGCCGCTGAAGGTCCTGCCCAGTGGGCCCATCCCGCCCAATCCCTCCGAGCTGCTGGGCTCACGGCCCATGGCCGAGCTCGTCACGCTGCTCGGCGCCCATGCGGACGTGGTGATCCTCGACGCGCCGCCGCTGCTGCCCGTGACCGACGCCGCCGTCCTGTCCACCGTGTGCGACGGCGCGCTGATCGTGGCTCGCTACGGCCACACCCGCCGCGACCAGCTCGAGGCCGCCGCCGACGCGGTCACCAAGGTCGGAGGCAGGGTCGTCGGGGTGCTGCTCAACCGGGTCCCCCGCCGCGGCGGCGGCCAGAACTACGGCTACGAGTACGGCTATGGCTACTACACCGCGACCGACGCGAACCGTCCGCGGATCAACGAGAACGGCGCGCAGACGATCACCGCCGGGGCCAAGCGCCGCGGGCGCTAGCGCGCCGGGTCCTGGCCGACCACGCGGACCAACGCATCGCACGCCACGGAGATCCGGGCGACGACGGCCTGGTGGTCGGCGCGGCCCCCGGTGATCGGGTCGGGCAGGTCGTCGGCGTCCGGCGGCACCCGCGGCAGGGTCCCCCGGAGGGCCGACGCGGTGTCCCGGAGGGCCACCAGGCGTGGGGCGCCCGGATCCGGCAGTGGGGCCGCGGCGGCGAGCTGCCCGTACGCCGCCTCGGCGTGCCGCACGAACTCGAGCAGCGTCCAGGCTCTGGTCACCGCTGGCGGCCAGAGCTGGACCGTCTCCGCCCGCAGCTCGCGCGTGGCGACGAGCACGAGGTCGGCCAGCTGGAGGTGGTCGGGCAGCAGCCGGCGGGCCTCGTGGCCGCCCGCGTCCACCCCGAGGGCGGCCAGCGCCTCGGCGGTCCACGGGTGAACGGGGGCCCCCTGCGGCGCGACGAGGCCGGCGCTGCCCACCTCGATGCCCCCAGGCGCCAGCCGGGGGCGCAGCAGGAGCTCGGCGGCCGGGCTGCGGCAGACGTTGCCGGCACACACCACGAGCAGCCGGAACGGCCCTGGCTCGGCCATCCCCGCATGCTCTCACCCGCGTGCTTCGGGCTTCAGACCGCGGGGGCCGAGGCCGAAGTACTCGGCAGGTCGGCAACCAGGGACCGCCGCCAGTGAGGAGCCTCTCGGATGAGCGTCGACGGGACGCACCGGCGACGTACCGACGTGGCTCCCTCGCCGGTCCGAAGCCGTCGCCGTGACGTCCTCGGCGCCTACCAGGCCCGCTGCCTGGTGATGGACGCGATCGCGGTGCTCGCCGCCGCCGGCGTCGGCGTCGCCGCCCGCTTCCACAGCCTCGGCGTGCACGCCGAGCCGGGGTTCGACCGGGTCACCTACGTCGAGGCCTCGCTGCTGCTCGTGGTGGCGTGGCTGGTGGTGCTCGCGTTCCGGGGCGCCTACGACACCCGGGTCCTCGGAACCGGCAGCGAGGAGCTCAAGCGGGTCGCCAGCGGCACCGCCGTGGCACTGGCCACGATCGCGACGACCTCCTATCTGCTCAAGGCGAGCATCTCCCGTGGCTTCGTGGCCGTCACGATCCCGGTCGGCCTTGCCCTGCTGCTCCTGGGCAGGCGAGTGATGCGGCGGTGGCTGCGGTCGCGTCGCGCCCGCGGCCAGATGCTGCACCGCACCCTGGTCGTGGGGTCGTCGCAGGAGCGCACCGGGCTCGTCGCGACGTTCGACCGCGAACCCCAGGCCGGCTTCACGGTCGCGGCCGTCCTCGACCCCCCCGAGCCGGCTGCCCCGGTAGGCGAGTGGCTGGAGGACCTGGACCGGCTGCTGCACACCGAACGGATCGACGCGGTCACGGTGGCCCGCTCCACGACTCTGCACCCCGAGACCCTGCGCCGGCTCGCCTGGCACCTGGAGGGACCGCGGATCGACCTGATGGTCGCGCCCGACCTGCTCGCGATCTTCGGGCCTCGGCTCGTCTCGCGCGCGGCTCCCGACCTGCCCCTGCTCCACCTCGACGAGCCCCGCCTCTCCGGCCCCCAGCGCTTCCTCAAGTCCGCCGTCGACCGGGTCGCCGCCGCCACCCTGCTGGTGCTGCTGCTCCCCCTGATGCTGCTCATCGCGCTCGCCGTCACGTCGACCAGCCGCGGCCCGGTGTTCTTCGTCCAGGAGCGGATCGGCCGGGGTGGGCGAACCTTCCGGTTCGTGAAGTTCCGCACCATGGTCGAGGGCGCGCACCTGATGCGCCAGGACGTGCTGGGCCAGCCGGACCCTGACATGCCCGACCGCTACCGCACCGACCCCAGGGTCACGCCGGTCGGCCGCTTCCTGCGCCGGTGGTCCCTCGATGAGCTCCCGCAGCTGATCAACGTGCTGAGCGGGTCGATGTCGATCGTGGGGCCGCGGCCCATGCTGTTGGAGGAGGCCCACCTGCTCGACGACGCCGACCAGCGGAGGCACCTCACCAAGCCTGGCCTGACCGGCCTCTGGCAGATCTCCGGGCGCAAGGAGACCAGCTGGCAGGAGCGCATGCAGCTCGACCTGGACTACGTCGAGCGCTGGTCGCCCGCACTCGACCTGGTCATCCTCGCGCGCACCGTCAAGGTGGTGCTCTCCGGAGCAGGGGCCTTCTGAGCGGTCGCCTGCCGGGGGGCCCGGTCAGGCCCGCGGGGGGTCCTGCCCGCGCCCCTCGCGCTGGCGGTCCGGCTCCACCGAGGTGGACAACCCGGCGAGGAACCGGTCGAGCTCACGCTGCCGCGGAGTGCGCAGGTCGACCGGACCGCCTCGACGATTCCACCGATGCGTCCCGCTGACCGTGTCGGCGGCAGCGGCGATGCGCAGGTCGACCAGGGCCTGGCTCTCCCAGGTCCCGAGCATGAGGTAGCGGGAGGGGATGCGCAGGCTCACCAGGTGGCACATCACGACGATGAGGACGCCGGCGATGACGTCGATGACGTAGTGGTTGCCCGTGCCGATCACGACGAAAGCCGTGCCCATCAGGTAGAGCCAGCCCGCGACGGCGGGCCATCGTCTGGGGTACATCCGGGTGAGCTGGATCGCCACCCAGGTCGCCCAGCCCGCGTGCATGGACGGGAAGGCCGCGTACTCGTTGGTCCACGAGGCGGGACCGGGCGCGGACCCCTGGTTGCCCCACCAGCCCCAGCTCGCGTAGTGCTGCATCGTGTCGACGTACTGCCCGTCCCCGAGCAGGCGCGGGGGCGTCGTCGGCAGCGTCCAGTAGAGGGCGAGGGCCACCAAGGTGGCGAGCACCACGCTCGTGCGGGCCGATCCGTAGAGATCGGGTCGCTTCCGCGCGACCAGCACGAGCACGAACGGGGTGACCAGGTAGTGCAGGCTCGCGTACCAGAAGCACAAGGGCACGGCGATCCACGCGCGCGCATCAACCCAGTGGTTGACCTGGGGCTCGATGGCGATGGCCAGCAGCCGTTCGAGGGCCACCAGCTGGTGCGCGAAGTCAGTCGCCCGGTCGAGGTTGTGCATGGCCATGTCGCGGGCCAGGGTGTACAGCCCGTAGAGGCCGCCCATGAGAGCGACCTCGGTGAGAACGAAACGGCGCCGCGCCCGGCGGGCGACCACACCCGCCTGCTGTGGCTGCTGCGCCGCCATGTCCGTCTCCTCGCCCACGTGCACCCCGCTCGAGCCACCCCGGCGCGGTCGACTGGTTCCGGACCACCCCGGGGAGGGCGGACGCCGGTCGCCTGGCTCGAGACTCACAGACTTCTCTCAGACAACGGTACCGGGTCAGGGCGACATTCCTCCGGATCGCCGGGGCCCGACGCTAGCGAGCCAACGAGGCGTCCCGCCACCACGTTCCCTCGCCCGGCTCACCTCCCGTCCGCGTCCTCGACGGGCGATCACCGCCTGCCGAGGCGGTCAAGGACCCAGGCCAGCACCTCGGATTCGTAGGCGAGGTGTCCATATCGTCCGCTCGGCCCCACGTGGGAGCCCACGCCCGTCTCGATGCGGAACAGGCAGCGCGGTGACCACTCCGGGTCGCTCGCCCGCAGGGCGGCCACCCACTTCGCCGGCTCCCAGTACATGACCCGGGCGTCGTGCACGGCGCCCGTGACGAGCAGGTCGGGACGACCTCCCGCGGCGGGCAGGTTGTCGTAGGGGCTGTACGCCAGCAGGACGGCGAAGTCGGCCGGGCGGCGTGGATCGCCCCATTCGTCCCATTCGCCCGGCGTAAGCGGCACCGATGGATCGAGCATCGTGGTCACCACGTCCACGAAGGGCACCTCGGCGACGACCGCCCGCCAGCGGTCGGGCCGCTGGGAGAACACCGCGCCCTGGAGCAGCCCTCCCGCGGAGAGCCCGCGGCTGACGATCCGGTCGGGGTCCACGAGGCCGTCGCCCAGCCGGTCAGCGACGGCGAGATAGTCCTCGAAGGTGTTCTGCTTCTCGGCCAGGCAGCCGTGCAGCCACCAGGACCGCCCGCACTCCCCACCACCGCGCACGTGCGCGACCGCGTAGACGACCCCGCGGTCGAGCAGAGACACCACCGGGTTCTCCCACTCCGGCCACGAGGAGGACTCGTAGGCGCCGTACCCGTAGAGCAGGCACGGCGCGGTCCCGTCGAGATCCACGTCACGCCGACGGCTGATCGTGACGGGCACGCGGACACCGTCGGCCGACGCGACGTCGAGGCGCTCGGAGACATAACGCGACGGGTCGAACCCGGGGACCTCGAGGCGCTTGAGCTCTCGCCGGGCACCGGTGTCCAGGTCGACGGCGTACCAGACGGGTGGTGAGACCCAGGATTCGACGACGACGGTCACCTCGGTCGCATCAGGGTCCTCGTTGCGCCACAGGGCGATGGAGGCGGCCGGGTCGCCGGAGTCGACGTCGAGGGCGGTCTCGGAACCGTCGCGCGGGACGATGCGCAGCACTTGACGGCCCTGGGTGTGCAGGGTCAGCACGACGTGGCCCGAGAAGACGTCCACCGAGGCGAGGCGCTCGAGCGGGTGCTCGCCGACCAGCTCCTCCCACGAATCCCGACCAGGGCTCTCGACCGGCGCGCGGACGAGGCGGAACTCCGTCGCGCCGTCGTTCGTCACGATGAGCAGCACGTCACCGTCCGGGCGGGGCGCGTGCGCGACGGCGTACTCCACGCCCTTGCGCCGGGCCTCGACCAGAACCGGGGCAGAGGTCGGCTCGTCCGCGCTGACGAGGTGGACCTCCGTGGTGTCGCGGCTGCTGGATGCGATGACCACGTACCGACCTGACCGGGAGTTCTCGACCGTGAGCTCGAACTGCTCGTCGTCCTCGGCGAGGACGAGCACGTCTCGTTCCGCTGGGGTGCCGATGCGGTGCCGCCACAGCTGGAAGGGACGGTAGGCCTCGTCGTGAACGGTGTAGAAGAACGTCGAGGAGTCGGCCGACCATGCCGCGCCGTAGTAGCTGCGAGGGATCACCTCGTCCAGGTCGACCCCGCGGTCGACGTCCCGGAAGTGCAGGCGGAAGACCTCGTCGCCCGTGTGGTCGACCGAGTAGGCGAGCAGGCGCCCGTCCGGGCTCGGCTCGACCACCCCGGTAGCGAGGTAGCTCCCGCCGCGCAGAAGATCGTTCTCGTCCAGCACCACCTTGGGCGTGGATTCGTCGGCAGAGCCTGCCTCTCGCCGCAACAACTGCGTGTAGTCCGCCCCCTCGACGGTTCGGGTGGAGTAGACATAGGGTCCCCGGCGCCACCTGACTGACTCGTCAGTCGACAGCAGCCGGTTCCGCATCTCGGAGAAGAGCTCGCCCCGGAGGGAGCGAAGGTGTTCGGTCGCGGTCTCGTAGTAGGTCCGCTCCGCCGCAAGATAGGCGGCGGTGTCCGGTCGGTCACGGTCGGACAGCCAGGCGTAGGGGTC
>DATJPE010000042.1 GCA_035506535.1 Actinomycetes bacterium
GGGGTGCCAGATCCCTGCCGCCTGGTGCGACGCGCACCACATCGTCCCGTGGTCGTGCGGCGGGGTGACGGCGCTGGTCAACCTTGTGCTCCTGTGTCCGCACCATCACCGGCTGATCCACCACTCGGCCTGGGAGGTCGACATCGGCGCCGACGGGATGCCGGTCTTCAGCCCACCGGACTGGGTCACACCCGACATCGCGACTGCCGACCCGACGTGGCGGATCCTGCTGAGCGCTCGGTTCCGACGAAGACCCCGCGCCGCCTGAACGACGTCCGCGCACTACTCCTCCCTCCACCGATCACATCCGGCGAAGCGCCGCGGCGGCGGCGTGCCAGCCACCCATGCCGTGGACTCCCCCGCCCGGCGGTGTCGAGGCCGAGCACAGGTAGACGTCGGGCAACGGCGTCGACCACGGGTCCAGGCCCAGCACCGGGCGGGCCACGAACTGGCGCAGGTCGGCGGCTCCACCGCTGATGTCCCCGCCCACCTCGTTGGCGTTGTGCGCCTCGAGCGCGGCCGGACCCATCGCGTGACGGGCGAGGACACGCTCGCGGAATCCCGGGGCGAAGCGCTCGAGCTGTGCCTCGATAGCCCCCGTCATGTCCACAGTGGACCCGTTCGGGACGTGGCAGTACGCCCAGCCGGTCTGCTTCCCCGCCGGTGCGCGGGACGGGTCGGCGACGCTCGCCTGGACGAAGAGCACGTACGGCCGCTCCGGATGGCCGCCCCGGGAGACGGTCCGTTCCCCCGCCACGATCTCCTCGGCGCGGCCGCCGAGGTGGACCGTCCCGGCCGCGGCCAGCCGCTCGTCACCCCACGGGACCGGGCCGTCGAGCGCCCAGTCGAGCTTGAACACCCCGGGGCCGTACCGGTACCGCTCGAGGGCCCGTCGGTACCGGCCGCTCAGCTCCGCGTCCGCGATGCGCAGGAACTGGCGCGGCGTGATGTCGAGCAGGGCGACGCGGTGCGAGGGGAGCGCCGAAAGACGTCGTACATCGGTGCCGGTGACCACCTCGCCGCCGAGGGACCGCAGGCGCCGGACCAGGGCGTCGGCGATCGCCTGCGAGCCCCCGACGGCGACCGGCCAGCCGACGGAGTGCGCCAGCGACGCCAGCATCAGCCCGTAGCCGCTGGTGGCCGGGCTGGTCAGCGGCAGGATCGCGTGCGCGGAGACGCCGGCGAACAGCGCTCGCGCCCGCGGCTCCCGGAAGGCGGCTGCGTTGACCCAGGTCGCGGGCCAGATGCCGCGTGCGCCGAACGCGGCCAGACGCAACGGGTGTCGCGGCGGCACCTGCATCGGGGAGAGCAGCCCGTCGACGACCTCGGGCCCGGCCGCGGCCATCGACGCGACGAGCGTCCGCCACGCCCGACCGTCCCGGCCGAGGCCGCGCGCGGTCGTGTCGACGTCGCGGTCGAGGATCACGGCCGGCAGCGCGTCCAGGGGGTGGCCGAGCGGGACCGGCGGATGCGCGTACGTCAGACCGTCCCGCTCGAGCCCCAGCTCGCGAAAGGCCACAGCGGCCTGCGCCAGGGCGTGGACCGTGGCGCACACGTCGTGTCGGAAGCCGGGAAGCGTCAGCTCCTCCGTCCGCAGGCCGCCACCGACCCGCTCGGCGGCTTCGAGAACCACGACGCGAAGGCCGGCCTGGGCCAGCCGGACCGCGGCGACCAGACCGTTCGGCCCCGATCCCACGACCACGGCGTCCACGTCGGTCACGGCGGGATTCTCGTCCTCATCGCGGTGCTCGCAGCCACAGGCCCACCATGCTCGGGGAGAGGGCCTGGTCGACGACACCGAGCAGGTCGTGCGAGACGACCTGCGGGTCCACCTCTCGGCGAAGCCGTGCCCCGAAGCTATCCACGGTTCGGACGGCGTCGTAGCGAGCGCGGTCGAAGCGTCGGTCGACGAGCTGCTGCACCCTTCGGTAGAGCGGGCGGGCCAACGCCGCAGCGATCAACGTGGCTGCCGCGACGGCCAACTGGTTGTCAGAGCCGAGCGCCGTGGACCCGAGGGCGACCACGCCGGCGAACAGGGCGGCCAACACTCCGGTCACCACGGCATACGACGTCGTGCGCGAGATGACCCGGTCGACGTCGTACAGCCGATAGCGCTGCACCGCGATCGCGATGGACAGGGGCAGAGCCGCTCCGCCGGTCACCCACACGACGTAGGCGACGGCCGACGGAACTCCCGGGTCGGTGCCGCGCGAACCGATCGCCAGCACGACGATGGTGATGGCGGCGCCCCAGAAGAACCACTTGAACTGCTGCCGGTGAACGCCGTCGCTGGTCCGCCACCGCACGACCAGGCTGATGAGGACCAGGAGGGGGAACACGGCAACGAGGACGCCACCGACAGGAGCGGCTGCATCGCTGAGATCCGCGAGCGCCGTTCCGGCAAGGGGCCCGAGGCGCCCGGTGTCCGGCAGCCGACTCGAGCTGGTGACCGTGACGAGCGCCCCCATGACCATGAACGTCCAGCCGGCGCCCACCAACCACCGTTGTGCGCGGCTACCAGCGGTGCCGTCGGGGAACAACGCGACCATCAGGAGGAAGGTCAGCCAACCGGCACTGCCGAGAACGGGGGACATCACCTCGATCCAGACCGATCCGGAAGCCCCGGGGCCGGTGACGAACCAGTTGATCAGCGTGACGCCGGTGAAGATGAGGGCGATCGCGAGCATGAACCACCCGATGCGGTTCCCGGGCAGCCGCCACAGCACCCAGACCGCCATCACGGCATACGCGACCCACACCAGCGCCCAGGTGGAACCGTCCGGGTCGATCGCTGCCAGGGTCAACAGGGTCACCACTGACCCGAGCCCGAGCCCGACGATCAGGACACGAAACAGCGGCGATGGAATCATGACCGCTCCACCAGAGTGATCCGCGAGTGCTCAGGTTGCAGCGCCCGGCGCACCACGGACGACAGATCCGCGACCACCACGTCCGGGTCGACCTCATGCCGTAGTCGCGCGCCGAAGTCGTCGATGGTCTGGAGCGCGTCGTACCGCGCTCGATCGAAGCGACGATCCACCATGAGCTGAACGCGTCGTAGTGCTGGTCGGGCCAAGGCGGCGGCGGACAATGTTGCGACGGCGACCACGACCGGGGAATCAGTGTGCAGCAGCCGGCTTGCGGACAAGACGATCGTGCCGTAGACGGCGAGGAGAAGTCCGGTGACGACGGCGTAGGACGTGGTCCGGCTGATGATGCGGTCGATGTCATACAGGTGGTAGCGCAGGATGGCGATTCCGCACGAGACCGGGAGGAGGCTGAAGACCAGGGCGAAGGCGAGATCGCTGCCGTTCAACCGGGGAATGAAGAGGAACACCAGCAGGATCGCGGCCGAGTAGGCGAGCCAGCGCAGCTGAGCACGCTCGACCCCGGTGGCACGGTGGTACCGAAGGACCGAGCAGACCACGGCGCCGACCCCGCATAACGCCATCACCATCAGCGACATCGCCCAAGCCACCTTGGCCACCGGACCCCATGGGCCGGGGTGCAGGGGGTTCGCGTACGTGCGGGAGGCCACCACGAGGTCCGGCGCGAGTGCGCCCTCGACGACGATCAGGGCGCAGGTCACCACGCTTGTCCACAGCAGCGGTCTCCACCGTGGCGAGGCAAGACCGTGGGGGAAGAGCAGCAGGGTGAGCACGAAGCCGAGCGTGAGAGCGACGATCCACAGGAAGTTCGAGAACCACGCGGCCGTCAGGGCATACCAGGCGGACGGCTGGTCCGACCTGACGGCCAGGGTCATCGCGGCGTTCGCCGCGGCGATCAGCCCGGCAACCGAGCCCACACCGAGGAAGACCCAGCCGATCGGGTTCTCCGGCTTGCGCCGGGTGAGCAGCCAGCCGATCGCGGCGTAGACCACCGCGGGCAGCAACGTGTAGAACACCCCCCAGCTGGCTCCCAGCATCCCAAGCCCGAGCCCGAGCGCGCTGACGGCCATGAGGCCCCAGCGCGCCGCGAGACCCCATCTCGACGTCATGCCCGGGCCACCAAGGTGATCCTGGCGCGCACGGGCTCGAGCGTGGTCCCCACGACGGCCATCAGGTCGGACGCGACGACATCGGGATCGACCTCGTGGCGCAGCCTCGACCCGAACTCATCGACGGTGCGCAAGGCGTCGTAGCGGACTCGGTTGAACCGCTTGTCCACGCTCGTCCGGACCCGGGTGAGGACCGGACGCGCAATGCCGGCCACGGCGAGCGTGGCCAGCGCGACGCCGAGGTGGTTGGACGGACCGAGCAGTACCGACATGACGGTCACCGTGACGGCGAAGGTGCCCACCAGCAGGGCGGTCACCAGCACGTAGGCGGTGGTACGACTGATGATCCGGTCGATGTCGTAGAGGTGGTAACGCAGGATCGCGACACCGAAGGCAGCCGGGATCAGCATGAACGACAAGAGCGCGACGAACTGCAGAGCGAGCAACCAGAACGGGTAGCGGACCGCGAACCAGTTGGAGTCGGTGCTGTCGATGTGGTGGAAGCCGTCATAGGCGAAGGAGGTCGCGAGCGTGATGGAGTAGATCACCACGATCGTTGCCGCCGCCGCACCGAGCCAGCGGATCTGAGCACGCTCGATCGGACCCGACCTTCGGTAGCGAAGCACGACCGAGACGACGCTGACGACCAGCGCCGCCGGGAAGAGCAGCAGGAAGACCGACAGCGCCTGGGTCCACGGCAGGTAGTACCGGTTGACAGTGCCCTGCGACGTGATCTTGGAGGCAGTGGTCACGACGACCGTCAGCAAGACGATGAGGACCGTGCACCCGTGGGAGAACCACCGCCAGCGGGGAGACAGCAGCTGCCCATCGGGGAAACGCAGGACGAGGTGGGTGCCCATCAGCCCCACCGGGACGACCCACCCGCCGTCGAAGGGCAGGCCGAGGATCACCCCCCAGGCGAGGCCGATTCCGAGTAGCAGCCGGCCCTCGACGTGCCGCGGATAGCGGCGCAGGACGAGCCATCCGACCACGAGGAAGCTGACGGGAACCAGGAGCGTGGCCCAGCTGCTCGCAGACCGCGAGACCCCCGCCTCGACCAGCAGCGCCAGTACGGCGACGACGAGGATCGTCGCGTTGAGGCGCCCTGGTCGCGACGTCAGCATCGCCGTTCGGTCACCCCCGCTCCGTACGACGCAGTGCGCGCAGCGGAGCTGTGGCGGTGTGCGCCGCCGAGCGCATGCCGGCGTTGTGGCGCACGTTCCTCCAGTTGCCCCAGAGCCGCTTCCGGTCCACGCACACGGTGTACTCGCTCACCTCGGCGTCGGGGACCCCGTGGTGGGCCGCGAGGTTCTTCAGCGTAGCGACCCAGAACTGGTCCTCCTTGCGTCGCATGACCGGCCAGCCGAGCTCGTACAGCGGGTCGTTCGTGCGGATGAGGATCCGGATGGACACCTCGGTCCCGCTCGCGACGCTCTCCGCCCCGAAGGTGATCATCCCAGCGAACATGTGGCCCTCGGGCGTCATGAAGGTGAAGGACTCGTCGTCGGCGTACAGGACGAGGATCCCGGTCGACAGCGTCATCCCCGCTCCGGTGTCGATGCCGATCGGGTTCACCGAACCTGGGCTGACGCCGGTCAGCGAGGTGTGGAAGGTCGCGCCCTTCGGCCAGTAGCTGCCGAAGTTCTGCTTCCAGTCCGCGATCACGGCCTGGGGGCCGATCCCGCTGCCGAGCTCGGTCGCGTACGTGCGCTGCCAGAGCTTCCCGAAGCCCTGCTGCGGCCCGGTCACCTTGCGGCCGCTCACGTTGAAACCGGCCGCGGCCACCTCCGGGCCGACCTCGAGGCGACCGACGTTCGGAGCCCAGTTGCCGGCGTCTCGTGGCTGCTCGTGGGTCTCGCTCATGGTCCTACCCCTCTCGTCAGGCGGCCGCGAGGGCGCTGGACTCGTCGTCGTGGATGGAGATGGCTTCGTCGAGCCGGGTCAGCTCGAAGATCTGCCGATAGTGGTCGGTGAGACCGAAGGCGGCGAGCTTCTGGTGCTGGCGGTTGGCGCGCACCAGCAGCGTCACGAGCATCCCGATGCCCCCGCTGTTCATGTACTGCAACCCGTCGAAGTTGAGGACGAGCAGGCGCGTCCCGGGAGAGCTCGCCTCCTCGTAGGCCTTCATCAAGGTCGGCTCGCAGGCAGCCGTCACCTCGCCGTTGATGTCGATGACGGCGGCGGTGTCACTCGGGTGTCTCACGTCCAGGGACAGCACGGGCTCGTTCATGGTTCTCCCTGTTCTCGCGGTGCGGGTCACGAATGGGCAGCGCCGTCGACGGCGGCGTCGACGTCGGAGTAGATCTGGATGAAGTCCGAGAGGCGGGTGATCGAGAAGATGTGCTCGTAGTGGGAGCTCAGCCCGGACGCGAACACCCGTCGGTTCTCCGCCCTGGCACGCCCGAGGATCCCCACGATGAGCGCGATCCCGGTGGAGTTGATGTAGTCGACCTTGCTGAAGTCGAGGAGCACCACGCGAGGATCGGACCGGACCGCGTCCTCGTAGGCGGCCGTCAGTGACCCCATGGCGTCACGATCGACCTGACCGGTCAGAGTCATCACCGCCACGGGCGGCTGACCCTGGACAGCCACCTCATACGCCGTCATCGGGACCCTCCTCAGGGGAAGCGTCGATCGACATGACCAGCCGCACGGTGTGGCGGCCGTCCTGCGTCGACTGCACGACCTCGTCGACCATGTTCTGGATGAGGAACAGGCCCCACCCCCTCGCCGTCTGCAGGCCGGCCAGCTTCAGCTCGAGGTCCGGGTGGGTCGGCCCGACCTCCTCCCCCGAGCCCCCGTGGTCTGTGACGGTGACGGCGATCCGGTCACCCTCGTCGTAGACAGCGATGTCGACGGGGATGTCGGCGCGGTTGCGGTTTCCGTGCTCGATCGCATTCATCGTGGCCTCGGCCACCGCGGTCTTGAGCCGTTCGAGGCGTTCGGGAGCCAACCCATAGGCCGCGACCGCGTCGTGGACGCGACTCATCGCCTGCCGCTCGTTGCCGGGCTCGCTCGGAAGGCTGAACGAGGCCACCAGGCCGACAGGGAGCCCCAGCGCGGCCCCCTCGGTACGGCGCAGCGAGACGAGGGTGATGTCGTCCTCCTGCTCCACCGACCCACCGGTGAAGCGGGCCAGCTCGGACAGGCAGAAGTCGGTGAGCTCAACACCGTCGCGGACCTCGGCGACGAGCGCCGAGACGCGGTCGAAGCCGAACATCTCGCCGTTCTCGTCGTGCTGCTCGGTCAGGCCGTCGCTGTAGAGCAGGAGCTGCTCCCCCGGCGCGATCACGGCTGTGCTCGGCTCGTAGGTCATCCCCGGCATGAGCCCGAGCGGCATCCCGGTGGCACGCAGCGAGCGGACTGTTCCGTCGGTGCCGAGCACGTACGGCAGGTTGTGGCCGGCGTTGGCGAACTCGATGGCCCCCGAGGGCGGGTCCAGGACCATCGCCAGGCACGTGACGAACATGTGCGCCGGGATGTCCTCGCACAGCAGGTCGTTGACCCTCGCCAGCACGGCACTGGGCGCGACCAGGCGCGGCCCGGTCTCGCGCAAGAGGGCGTGGGTGCTGGACATCACCAGGGCCGCCGGTACGCCCTTGTCGGTGACGTCGCCGGTCACGACCATGACCCGTCCGTCCGGGAGTCCGATGAAGTCGTAGAAGTCCCCGCCGACCGTGCGGGCCGGGCGATAGAGGGCTGACACATGCCACGTGGGCAGGTCCGGCAGGCTCTTCGGCAGGAACTGCTGCTGGATCAGCTGGGCGACCTTGAGCTCCTGCTCCATGCGCTCCCGTTCGCGGGCCTCGGCCTCTTGCTGCCGCACCAGCTGGCCGAGGCGGAGCGCCGGGGCGGCGTAGCGGGCCAGGGACTCCAGCAGCTGGCGGTCGTCCTTGGAGTAGTCGCGCTCGGACCGCCGGGGCCCGAGCTGCAGCAGCCCGACGAGCTCCCCGGACGTGACGAGGGGGACCACCAGGACGACGCCGGCCTCGCGCATGCGCTCGAGCGCGGGTGAGGCGAGGTTCAGCGTCCTGATGTCCACGACGCCCGCGTTCTCGTGGACGTAGGCGAGCAGCGGGTCGTTCGGTGCGATGTCGATGTCCGGCCCGCCGGTGCCGGGGATCGCGGGCGATTCGGTGACGGCCGGGGAGCGACGGCGCAGGAGAGATCGGCCGCGGGATGCCGGGCCGGTCGAGCCCTCTGCCGGTGCAGCGCCGACCCGCTCCTCGGTCTGGACCGAGTTCGCCATGGCACCTCCCGGATCGGTCGCGCCCACTGCGGCGTCGTCAGGTCCGAGCATGCCGAGCCCTCCGTTCCGGAATCGTTACGAAGCGGGCCGCTCCCCGGGTTTCCGGACACTATTCACCCGACGAGCGTTACCGTCAGGGCGAAATGCGGAACGTGGAGCTCACCCTCTTCGGCTCGCCCGTCATCGCGCGAGACGGTGCTCCCCTCGGCTTCGACACCCGCAAGGTGCCGGCCATGCTCGCGGTCCTCGCGGTGTCGGGCCGCCCGCATGGGCGCGACGAGCTGGCAGCCCTGCTGTGGCCGGGCTCGGACCAGACCCGCGCCCGCGCCTCGCTTCGTCGCACACTGTCGAGCGCGGGCAGCGTCGGCCCGGCACTGCTCGCCGGGAGAGGAGCGATCGAGCTGGACCCGGCGCTCGTCACGTGCGACGTCACCCGGTTCACGACGCTACGACGACAAGGAGGCATCAGCGCCGCACGCGCGGCCGTCGCGCTCTACGCCGGTGACTTCCTGGCCGGCTTCGGCCTGCGGGACAGCCCCGAGTTCGAGGACTGGAGAGCGGCCACCGCTGAGGAGCTGCGCCGCGACCTGGACGACCTCCTCTCGACGCTGGTGCGCGATCACATCGGCCGAGGCGAGTACGCCGACGCACTCCCGTACGCCCGCCGGCGCCTCACCCTCGACCCGCTGCGCGAGGACGCGCACCAGGACCTGATCCGCCTGCTGTCGTGGTCCGGGGAACGCACGGCGGCGATCCGGCAGTACCGGGACTGCGTGCGAATCCTCGAGCGGGAGCTCGGCGTCGAGCCGCTGCCCGAGACCACGGCCGTGTACGACGCGGTGCGGACGGGACAGCTCAGCGGCCCCGAACCCGTCACCACCGTCGCCGCCTCGACGTCCGCGGAGCCGGGGACCTCCCGCGCCGCGACCCCCTTCGTCGGGCGGGCGGGCGAGCTCGGCCTCCTCCGTGAGGCGTGGACCGCTCTCCCTCGGGTCGTCGCCGTGGTGGGCGAGACCGGAAGCGGGAAGTCGGCGCTCGTGGAGCGGTTCTGCTCGGAGGTCGCCCGGCCCGTGGTCACGGTCCGGGGGCACGAGGGTGAGCAGTCACTGGCGTACTCGGCCGTGTACGACCTGGTCCGCTCCGCGCTGGCGGACAGCCCTGCCGTCGTCGAGTCGTTGGCCGGCGGGGAACGCCGGGCCCTGGGTCGCCTGGTGCCAGCGGTGTCCGGCGAGGACGTGCCCGTCAGGGACGACGGCGACGACGCCGCGGCCCGCACCAGGCTGTTCTCTGCGGTCCGGGGGTTGCTCGGGGCGATCTGCTCGAACGACTCCGTCGTGCTGGTCGTGGAGGACGCGCACTTCCTCGACGAGGAGTCCCTGGAGGTCCTCGCGTTCCTCACGCGGCGGCTCCCCCGAGGACTGCTGCTCGTGCTCACCTGGCGAGCCTCGGCCGCGCCCCAGGCGCTGGCCGCCGCCGTCGCCGACGCCGGTCGGGACGGTCGAGCCGCCCTGGTCCGGCTCGAGCCCTTCGACCGACGAGACGTCGGCGCCCTGCTGGAGGCCATGGGGACGACCGTCACGGACGTCGCCGTGACGGAGGTGTTGCTGCGCACGGGAGGGCTGCCTCTCCTCGTCGCCGAGGACGCCGCGATCCTCCTCGACTCAGCCGACGCCCGCGTCGCGTCGACCGTCCGGGTCCGGGTCGACGCTGCCCCGCCGGCCACCACGCAGCTCCTGGCGGTGGTGGCGGTGGTGGCGGCCCCGGTGGATCCCGACCTGCTGCGCCGGGTGAGCGGGCGCAGCGACGCCGAGGTCGTCGCCGGCCTCGAGGACGCGGTGGCGCGCGGCCTCCTCGTGGAGTCGGCGACGCGGGCGGCGTATGACTTCCCACACGACACCCTTCGCCGGCTCGTCCTGGACCGGACCAGCCGCGCCCGGCGGCGGCTGCTGCACGGTCGCGCTGCCGACGCACTGATGGAGCGCCTCTCCCGACGGCCCGGCGCGGTCGCGGCGGCGAGCATCGCGCGCCAGCTGGAGCTGGCCGGCAGGGACGAGGAGGCGGCGGTCTGGCACGTTCGCGCCGCCGAGGACGCCCGGCGCGTCTTCGCGCATTCGAGTGCCGCCGAGCACCTGGAGGCGGCGCTCGCCCTCGGGCACGACCCCGCCGGCCTCCACCTGGCGCTCGGCGAGTGCTATGCGAGGCTCGGCAGGTACGCCGACGCGGTGACCGCCTTCGAGCAGGCCGCCGCGCAGGCGCCCGAGGGAGTGGCGGCGGCCTCGGTCGAGCGCCGGCTCGCGCAGGTCCACCTGCGGCTGGGGGACCTCGAGATCGCCGAGGCGCACCTCGGCAGCGCACGGTCGATGCCCCCTGCGGACCGGGACGACGCGTGGGACGCCGAGCTGCTCGCCGACATCGCGCTGGTCCGGCTGCGCCGCGGCGACGTCGATCGGGCCGGGGAGGCCGCGGACGAGGCGGTGCGGCTGGCGACGTCGGCGGCTGAGCCGGTTGCGCTCGCGGAGGCGCACAACGTCAGCGGGCTGGTCGCAGCCAGGACGGGCGACCTCACGGCGGCGCGAGAGCACCTGCTGTCCAGCCTCGCGAGCGCCGAGCTCCTCGCCGACCCCGGGCGCGCGGTGGCCGCCCTGAACAACCTCTCCCGCCTCGAGGCGGAGGCCGGGCACCTGCCCGCGGCACTCGACGCCGCGGAGCGCGCACTCGCCCTCGGGTCCCGATCGGGCGACGTGCACCCCCTGGCGGCACTCCACACCAATCTGGCGGACCTGCTGCACGCGACCGGCAGGGACGAGCAGGCGCAGGAGCACCAGCGGGCGGCCGCAGCCCTGTTCGCGGAGGTCGACCGGGAACCGGTCCGCAGGCCTGAGATCTGGAAGCTCGCCGAGTGGTGAGGGACCCTCGATCCCGATGAGCGGGAAAGAACCGACGAGCCCGAGCGAGCCCTCGACCGCGGACCGGCTGCGATACCTGGACCTGCTGCGCGTGGTCGCGATAAGCGCGGTCGTCATCGGTCACTGGCTGCTCGTGAGCGTGACCTACTCCCATGGCCGGCTCTCCGGCCAGGACGCGCTGGACTACATCAACTGGGGAGGCTGGGTCACCCTGGGCTTCCAGGTCATGCCGGTCTTCTTCCTCGTCGGCGGCTATGTCAACGCGCGCTCCTGGACCAGCCACCGAGCGGCCGGGCAGGGGTGGGCCGCGTGGGTGCACGGCCGCGCGATGCGCCTGCTGTGGCCGACCACGGTGTACGTCGTCCCCATGACCCTCGCCTTCGGGCTCGGCGTCGCGTCCGGCTGGAACGCCAAGGAGCTGTCCCAGGCGGGATGGCTGACCGCGTTGCACCTGTGGTTCCTGCCGGCCTATCTCGTCGTCATCGCCGTGACCCCGCTGATGCTCGCCCTGCACGAGCGGTGGGGCCTCGCGGTGCCCGTTGTCATGGCGCTCGCCGCGTGCGCGATCGACCTCGCGGCGGTCGGCTGGCACGTGCGCTTCGTCGGCTTCCTCAACTATCTGCTGGTGTGGGGATCGATGCACCAGTGGGGTTTCTCGTGGCGGGACGGGCGCCTGACGTCGCCGCCCGGCAGGCCGTACCTCCTCTCCGGGATCGGCCTCGTGGCCCTCGTCGCCCTGATCGGACCCGGTCCGTTCCCGATCGACATGATCGGGGCGAATCACGAGCGGGTCGTCAACACCGGACCGCCGTCGGCGGCGCTGCTGGCTTTCGCCGCCGTCCAGGCGGGTGTCGTCATAGCCCTTCAGGGGCCTGCGTCACGCCTTCTCGACGACCCGTCGTGGTGGCGACCGGTCCAGCGGCTCACCCCGGCCGTCATGTGGGTCTACCTGTGGCACATGGTCCCGGTCGTCGTGGTCGCTCTCGCCGTGTACCGGACGTCACCCGTCCCCCAGCCGGCCGTCGGATCCTGGCAGTGGTGGGCACTACGCCCGGTGTGGCTGCTGGTGCTCGGGGTGCTCGTGACCGTCCTGGTGCTGGGCCTCATGCGCCTCGAGCGGCCGCTGCGGCGCCTCCCGGCCGGCATCGACTCCCCGACGGCGTGGTCCGGGCCGCTCGTCGCCGCCGGGCTGCTGGCCGCCGGGATCGGCCTCGCCCGCCTGGCGATCCGCGGCTTCGCGCCGGGCGGCCACGTCGCGACCGCGGCGCTGGCGACGTACGCGCTCGGCATCGCGCTGCTGGCCATTGCCGCCCGCGGAGGTCACGACAGCACGCGGCCCCGGAAGTTGCGCAGGCCCAGCGAGACGAACAGCGTGAAGAACCCGACCAGCACGGGGTAGATGACGTAGAGGTGCATGTGCGGGGCGTCCGTGAACGCCGCCCGCATGCCCTCGTTGACATAGATGAGCGGGTTGACGAGGACGATCGTCTGCAGCCAGTGCCAGTGGCCGATCGTGACCGGAGCGAGGCGGGTCCACGCGTAGTAGGTCCCGCCGAGGAAGGTGATCGGCAAGACGACGAACCCGAACATCAGCCCGATGTTGCGCGGCTGGAAGCTGGTGCCGAGGAGCAGGCCCAGCGAGGACATCGTCACGCAGGCCAGCGGGACCAAGGTCACGATCACCAGCCAGTGGAGGTCGATCGCCGCCTCGACCCCCCTGGCGTGCACCACCGACGCGATGGGCAGCACGATGGCCGCGGAGATCATCCCCTGGACGCTCCCCGAGATCACCTTCGATGCGGCCACGAGCCAGATCGGGCACGGTGCCTGGACCCGGTCCTCGATCTCGCGCGTGTAGCCGAACTCCTGAGACATCTGAAGGGCGACCGACTGGACCCCCTGGAACATCACCGAGATACCGACCACCCCGGCGACGAGGACAGTGGCGAACGCGGTCTGCGCGGCGTCGCCCCGCGAACCCCCGCCGACCGCGCTGCCGATCTTGGGGAAGACGTAGAGGAAGACGAAGCAGAGCAGGAAGGGCTGGATCACGGTGCGGATCGCGAACTCCCCGAAGTTCTTGCGCAGCACCACCAGGTCGCGGAGCATGAGCGCCCGCAGGGCGAGCCGCCCGGCTGCGAACGCGGTGCGCGTCGGCTTGGTCGCGACGCCGGTCACTCGCGCAGCTCCTTGCCGGTGAGGGTGATGAAGACGGTCTCGAGGGTGGGCTCGGCGACCGAGAGGTCCGCGACCTCGAAGCCCGCGGCCTCCGCGGCGGCCACGACGCGAGCCAGGAGACGTTCACCGCCACGGACGTGCAGCTCGACGCCGGCCTCCGTCCGGCGATGCCGGGTCGTCTCGGGCACGGCGGCCAGCAGGACCGCGGTCAATCTCTCCTGGTCCCCCTCGGCCCGAACGAGGACCACGGTGTCCGCGTCCACCCCCTTCTTCAGCGCGGCCGGCGTGTCCATAGCGAGGATGCGCCCGTGGTCCATGATGGCCACCCGGTCGCACAGCCGGTCTGCTTCCTCCATGTAGTGGGTGGTGAGCATGATGGTCTGTCCGTCGGCATTGAGGTCGCGCAGCAGCTCCCACAGCGCCAGCCGCCCCTGCGGGTCGAGGCCTGCCGTCGGCTCGTCGAGGAAGAGCACCGCCGGTCGGTGCAGGACCGACCGAGCGACCATCAGGCGCTGCGCCATGCCGCCCGACAGGGCGTACACCGATGCCTTCGCCCACTTCTCCAGCTGGAAGCGTTCCAACAGCTCGTCGGCCCGTCGGCGCGACTCGGCGGCCCCGATGCCGAACAGCCGGCCGTGGAAGTACAGGTTCTCCCAGACGTCGAGTTGGCGGTCGAGGGTGTTGGTCTGCGAGACCGTCCCGATCACCTGCTTGGCCAGCGCCGGGTGCCGCACCACGTCGATGTCGGCCACGAACGCTCGGCCGGCGGTCGGGATCACCCGGGTGGTCAGCATGCCGGCCGTCGTCGTCTTGCCGGCGCCGTTGGGCCCGAGCAGGCCGAAGACCTCACCTGACCACACGTCGAGGTTGAGCTCGGCGACGGCCTTGAAGTCCGCGCCCCGGTAGACCTTGGTCAAGTCGACGGTGCGGATGATCCCGCCCTCGGCAACGGTCATCTCGACCCTCCGGGACCACCCTAGGCAGCCCACGCGGGCAGAGCGGACTCGACAGCGGTCACGAGACGAGTGAAGCTTCGGTCGACGTCCTGCGGCAGCCCGAACCCTCCCGCCGCCTCCAGGGCGCAGAACCCGTGCAGCGTCGCGCGCAGCCCGCGCGTCGCGTCGATCGCGTCGGAGCCCGACAGGCCGTAGCCGGCCAGGACGCTGAGCACCGTGCGAAGCACCCCGTCCGCCGCGGCCAGGTGGGCGTGGTCGTCGGGCGCGGGAGCGCGGACCGTGGCGGCGTAGCGTCCGGGGTGCTCGTGCGCGTAGGAGCGGTAGGCCTCGGCGATGGCTCGCACGGCGTCGCCACGCGACTTGCCCACCGCGGCGCCCGCCAGGCGATCGCCGAGCTCGCGGAGCGCGAGTGTGGACACCCCGCGGTGCAGGTCGTCCAAGCCCTCGACGTGCTTGTACAGGCTCGGCAGCCGTACGCCGAGGCGGTCGGCGACGGCCTGCAGGGTCAGCCGCGGCAGGCCGACCTCGTCGGCGACGTCGGCGGCCTCGGCGACGACGACGTCGGGACGCAGCCCGGCCCTAGGCATCGACTCGACCGAGGAAGGAGCAGACCGCAGGTGTCACGACCTCGGGGTACTCCGCGTGCGGGTAGTGCCCGGAGCCCGGGACGAGCACCAGCTCGCCGTGCAGGCGCTCCGCGACGAGGCGGCCCTCGACCGCGGGGTCGGCGAAGTCGGGGTCCGCGTCGCCCATCACCACGAGCACCGGGACGTCGACCTGGTCGAGGCGGGCCTCGGCGGGCGCGTGCGAGGTGTGCGTGGTGGCGTGGAAGGCCCTCCAGTACGCCGGGCGCCGCAGGCTGGCGTCGATCGCCGCTCGGTGCTCGTCGAAGTCCGCGGGGCGCCGTCCCGGGAAGAACTTCGGGTAGTACGCGAGCCAGGCCGCGCGGCCCCAGGGACGCAGGAGGGTCAGCCGGAACACGGCGGCCTTGAACCACCCGGTCGGGACATCGCGCACGAAGGGACCGGTGAGCACGAGAGCGTTCACCGCCGAGGGCCGCTCGACAGCCGCCCAGACGGCCGCGCCCGCCCCCATCGAGTTGCCGACGAGGACGGCGGGTCCGCCGAGGTGCTCGACGAGGGCGAGCGCGTCCTCCCCGGCCGCCACGTCGTCGTAGCGGTCGAAACTCGCATCGCTGTCACCGTGCCCGCGCAGGTCCATGATGGCGACCCGGTGGCCGGCGGCGACCAGCGCCGGGACGAGGGCACGGTAGGTCGAGCGCAGCTCGCCCATCCCGGGGATGCAGACCACGAGCGGCCCGCTGCCCGCGACGTCGTACGCGATGCGCCCGTGGGGGCGCTGGAGATAGTTAGTTGTCATAGCCTGAAGGCTAGTGTCATTAGCTTTGCCAGTCAAGCCGGGACCTAGGTCGGTAGGCGAGCGGGGCCGTGGAACGGTAGGACTGACGCCATGACGACGTCATCCGGATCATCGACGCACGCCCCCCTCACGCCCGCTGAGGTGGCGTCGATCGACGCGTACTGGCGGGCCGCGAACTACCTGTCGGTGGGCCAGATCTACCTGCTCGACAACCCCCTCCTGCGCGAGCCGCTGCTGCCCGAGCACGTCAAGCCGAGGCTCCTCGGGCACTGGGGGACCACACCAGGGCTGAACTTCATCTACGCCCACCTCAACCGGGTGATCCGCAACTGGGACCTCGACGCCATCTTCGTGGTGGGACCCGGCCACGGCGGGCCGGCCGCGGTCGCCAACGCCTATCTCGAGGGCACCTACTCCGAGGTCTACCCGGAGGTCTCTCGTGACGAGGACGGCATGCGCCGGCTGTTCCGGCAGTTCTCCTTCCCGGGCGGCATCCCCTCCCACGTCGCGCCCGAGACCCCCGGCTCCATCCACGAGGGCGGCGAGCTCGGCTACTCCCTGTCGCACGCGTACGGCGCAGCGTTCGACAACCCCGACCTGCTGGTCTGCTGCGTCGTCGGCGACGGCGAGGCCGAGACCGGACCGCTGGCCACGGGCTGGCACTCCAACAAGTTCCTCGACCCGGTCCATGACGGCGCCGTGCTGCCCATCCTGCACCTCAACGGGTACAAGATCGCCAACCCGACCGTGCTGGCGCGCATCGGCGACGATGAGCTGACCTCGCTCCTGGAGGGCTACGGCCACACGGTGCACTGGGTGTCCGGCGATGACCCGGCGCTCATGCACCAGCAGATGGCCGAGACGCTCGACACCGTCGTCGCCGAGATCGCGGCGATCCAGCGTTCCGCCCGCGAGGGCGGGGAGACCGCGCGGCCGCGCTGGCCGATGATCGTGTTCCGCACGCCCAAGGGCTGGACTGGTCCCAAGACGGTGGACGGCCTGCCGGCGGAGGGGACCTGGCGCTCCCACCAGGTGCCGATGACCGAGGTGCGCAACAACCCGGGGCACCTGCAGCTGCTGGAGACCTGGCTGCGCAGCTACCGCCCCGAGGAGCTCTTCGACGAGCGCGGCGCGCTCGTCGGCGAGCTGGCCGCGCTCCCGCCCAAGGCGCACCGCCGGATGAGCGCGAACCCGCACACCAACGGCGGCCTGCTGCTGCAGGACCTCAAGCTCCCCGACTTCCGCGACTACGCGGTGGAGGTCAAGGAGCCCGGGACGACCTATGCCGAGGCGATGCGCGTGCTCGGCGGGTACCTGCGCGACGTGGTCCGCAACAACCCCGACTCCTTCCGCATCTTCGGCCCGGACGAGACGGCCTCCAACCGCCTGGGTGCGGTGTTCGACGTCACCGACCGGCAGTGGATGGCCGACACGATCGAGGGTGACGACCACCTGGCCCGGCACGGACAGGTCATCGAGATGCTGTCGGAGCACCAGTGCCAGGGCTGGCTGGAAGGCTACCTCCTGACCGGCCGGCACGGGGTCTTCAACTGCTACGAGGCGTTCATCCACATCGTGGACTCGATGTTCAACCAGCACGCCAAGTGGCTCAAGGTGACCCGCGGGATCCCGTGGCGGCGCCCGATCGCCTCCATGAACTACCTGCTGTCCTCCCACGTGTGGCGGCAGGACCACAACGGCTTCTCCCACCAGGACCCCGGGTTCATCGACCACGTCGTCAACAAGAAGGCGGAGATCATCCGGGTCTACCTGCCCCCGGACGCGAACACGCTCCTGTCGGTCGCGGACCACTGCCTGCGCAGCCGGCACTACGTCAACGTCATCGTCGCGGGCAAGCAGCCCTCGCTGAACTTCCTGTCCATCGAGGACGCCGAGCTGCACTGCACGCGGGGCATCGGGATCTGGGAGTGGGCGTCCAACGACGAGGGCGAGCCCGACGTCGTCATGGCATGCTGCGGGGACATCCCCACGGTGGAGACCCTCGCGGCCGTGGACATCCTTCGGCGCGAGCTGCCCGAGCTGAAGGTCCGCGTGGTCAACGTCGTCGACCTCATGCGCCTCCAGCCGGAGTCGGAACACCCGCACGGGCTCTCCGACCGGGAGTTCGACGCACTGTTCACCACCGACCGGCCAGTGGTCTTCGCCTACCACGGCTACCCCTGGCTGATCCACCGGCTGACCTATCGCCGCACCAACCACCACGAGCTGCACGTGCGCGGCTACAAGGAGGAGGGCACCACGACGACCCCCTTCGACATGGTGATGCTCAACGACCTGGACCGCTTCCACCTGGTCATGGACGTCATCGACCGTGTCGCCAGTCTCGGCTCGAGGGCGGCCGCGCTGCGGCAGCGGATGCAGGACGAGCGGCTGCGCTGCCGCGCGTACACCAGGCTGGAGGGCATCGACCCGCCGGAGATCGGCGACTGGACCTGGCGGTACTGAAGCGGTGCGGATCCTCGTCGTCAACGCGGGCTCCAGCAGCCTGAAGCTCGCCGTCCTCGACGAGGACGACCGCGTGCTGGTCTCGGAGAACCTCCCGATCGGCGACCGGCACGTTGTCGACGGCGCGCTACGGGCCGTCGTCGTCGAGCACGGGCCGATCGCCGCGGCCGGGCACCGCATCGTGCACGGCGGCACCCGCTTCGTCCAGCCGGTCTTGGTCGACGACGACGTAGTCCGTGCCCTCGAGGCGCTCACCGACCTCGCCCCGCTGCACCAGCCGACGTCGCTGCACGGCCTCGAGGTCGTCTCCAACGCCCTGCCCGACGTACCGGCGGTCGCCTGCTTCGACACCGCCTTCCACGCCCGGATGCCCCCCGCGTCCTCGACCTACGCCCTGCCGTCGGAGTGGCGATCGCGCTGGGGACTTCGCCGGTACGGGTTCCACGGACTGTCGCATGCGTACGCCTCGCGGCATGCGGTGCAGCTCGCCGGGCTCGACGTCGCCCGGGTCCGGGTGGTGACCTGCCATCTGGGCGCCGGAGCCTCGCTCGCGGCCGTCGACGGCGGCGTCTCGGTGGACACCACCATGGGCTTCACCCCGCTCGAGGGGCTCGTGATGGCCACCCGGTCGGGGACGGTCGACCCGGGCCTGATCCTCTGGCTCGCCGACCGCGTGGGCATGCCCCCCTCGGAGCTGGCATCAACCCTGGAGCACCGCTCCGGGCTGCTCGGACTGACCGGGAGCTCCGACCTCCGCGCCATCCTCGAACGGGAGGCGGCGGGCGACGCTGACGCGACCCTGGCGGTCGAGGTGTACGTGCACCGCCTGCGCGCCGGCATCGCCGCCATGGCCGCCGCCATGGGCGGAGTGGACCTGCTCGTGTTCACCGGCGGTGTGGGCGAGCACTCCCCCGCCATCCGGTCCCGGGCCGCCGACGGGCTGGGCTTCCTCGGGGTCGGCTTGGACGCCGAGGCGAACGCCTCGGCCGAGCCGGACGCCGAGGTCGGCGCCCAGGCTGCGCTCGTGCGCACCTTCGTCGTGACCGCCCGCGAGGACGTCGAGATCGCGCGCGGCGTACGGCAGGTGCTCGCGAAGCCCTGATCCACCTCGTGTCGCACCCCGGCTCCACGACCCGGGATCGCCATCCTTGGGGCAGGCACCGAGGAGGACACCGGATGAGCACCGAGGGGACGTACAGCGACGACGAGGTGGGCAGCACCGGCTACGAGATCTTCATCGGGGCCCTGTCGCTGCTGTCCCTGCTGAACCTCGTCCTCTACGCGCTCATGCACGATGCGTCCAACCAGCAGGTGATCCAGGTGATGGACCTGCTGTTCAGCTTCCTGTTCCTCGCCGACTTCTCCATGCGGATGGTCCGGGCGGACTCCAAGTCCGGGTACTTCTTCCGCCAGTTCGGCTGGGCCGACCTGCTGGGCAGCCTGCCGTTCCCCCAGGTGAAGGTCCTGCGGATCTTCCGGGTGCTGCGCGTGTACCGGCTGCTGCGCAGGTACGGGATCCGCAGGATCATGCGCTCGCTGCTCACCGACCGGGCGGGCAGCGCGCTGTACACGTTGCTGTTCATCGGCATCGTCGTGCTGCAGTTCGGGAGCCTCGGCGTGCTGCACGCCGAGAAGGGCCAGCCAGGCGCCAACATCGAGACGGCCGGCGACGCGCTGTGGTACAGCATCGTGACGATGTCGACGGTCGGGTACGGCGACAAGTACCCGGTGACGCCGCACGGCCGCGAGATCGGGACGTTGATCATCATCGTCGGTGTGGGCATCTTCGGCACCCTCACCGGCTTCCTCGCCAACGTGTTCCTCTCCCCCAAGTCAGAGGACGGGCCGGCGGTGCCGGAGCCGGTCAACGATGTCAATGACGTGGACGATGTCACTGACGTGGACGATGTCACTGACGTGGACGACGCGCCGCGGGAACGGCTGCGCCGGCTACGCGCGCTGCTCGAGGACCAGCAGCGCGCGGTGGCCGAGCTGGAGCAGGCCCTCGGGGACTGACGCCCCCTCACGCCGGGACCGGCGGCCGGCGGGCACCGAGGACCCCCGAGATCGCGTACGTCACCACTGTCGCGGCGACCGTCTCCGCGGCGACCAGGCCCACGAGGACAAGGAGCTGGAGGCGGCCGGCCTCCAGGGGCGAGGCGCCGCCGAGGAGCAGGCCGACGAACGCGCCGGGCAGGACCACGAGGCCCACGTTGCGCGTCTGGTCAAGAGCCGGGACGAGCGCCGCCCTGGCCGAGGTCCGGGCGAAGGACCGTACGGCCTCGTCGGCACGAGCGCCCAGGGACAGCCAGGCCTCGACCTGGTCCCAGTGCGCCGAGACGTCGTCGACCATCCGCAGGGAGGCGAGCGTGGTGGCCGTCATCGCCCCACCGATGAGCTGGGCCGTGAGCGGCAGCACCTGGCTGACCTCCCACGGGATGGCACCGGTCCCCACGATGACGGCCGCCGCGATGCCGGCCCCGCAGACGATGGCCGCCAGAACGGGAAGGACGGCGGGCTGGGAGCAGCGCCTGGAGAGCCGGCGGCTGGAGGTGTAGGTCGCGGCGGTGACCATGACGGTGAGGTAGAGCGGCGCGTAGGCAGGGTGGGTGAAGACGAACTTCACCACCGCGGCCACGAGGAGCAGCTGCACGACCGCGCGGGCGACGGCGAGGACCGCATCGCGCCACTGGTCGAGCCGAAGGACCGAGCCCACCCCCGCGGTGACGCCGAGCAGCAGAACGAGCGCCGCGCCGAGACGAACGACCTGGGCCGAGCTCACCTGAGTCAGGCGCCGGACGCGGTCACGCTCGCGTCGGTCAGGTACCCCGCCGGGAGGCCGAGCAGCTGCGCGACGACGTACAGGATCGATCCTGCGGCCAGCGTCAGGAGGACCACGCTCACGACGTCGCTCGTAAAGCCGTGGCCGACGAGAATGCCGAGGAAGGTGGGCCCACCGCCGCCGGGCCGAGGCCGCGCCGGTCGGCAGCGACGCGCGCTGCCATGCCGACCGCGGGGCGCTTCATGCGCCCCACCGGCAAGCCGATGAGGATCGTCGCCCCGGCGATGAAGCCGAGGAGCAGGGTCTCGCCGAGTCCCATGGACGTCCTGTCGCTCGGTGGTTCCGGTCGCTGTCGTTGCGTTCGCTGTCGTTCCGTGGATTGCGTCGGGCAACGCTACCCGCTCGGCGGCAGTCTCGGATCGGACGTCCGGGTGGTCAGCCGTGGCGACGGCGCCCGGCCGCGAGGAGCAGGCCGAGGCCGAGGACCACCAGCGCGAGCCCCAGGGCCGACGCGAGCAGCACGTCGGCGCCGGTCTTCGGCATCCCGCCGCTGGAGCCGCCCGACGCGCTGAAGGGAAGCACCTCGGTCGGGGCCGAGGAGACGTCGTTGCTGCCCAACGGGTCATAGGTCGCCGACGTCACCGCCGCGTGGTTGGTCACGGTGGTAGGCGAGGCCGGAGCGCCCACCACGACCGTGATGGCGGGTGCCTTCGCCGGGCTGGCCAGGGCCGCCCGGGTGCAGGTCACCGTGACGTCGCCGTCGTGCGTGCAGGTCCAGCCGGAGCCGGCGGCCGAGACAAAGGTCAAACCCGCTGGCAGGGTGTCGGTGACCCGCACCGATGCGGCCGCGTCGGGACCGGCGTTGGACACCACCAGCGTGTACGTGATCCTCGCCCCCGCGACCACGCTCGCCGGGCCGGTCTTGACCAGCGAGAGGTCCGCCGACGGGCGGACCGACGTGGTTGCCGTGGCGCTGTTGTTGGCGAGGTCGGGGTCGTGGACCGTGTTCGTGACCTGGGCGCGGTCAGTGAGCGTCGCGGCGCGTCCCGGTGCCGTGACCACCACGAGGATCGTCGGGGCGCCGTCGCCGGCGGCGATCGAGGCACGGGTGCACGTCACCGTGGTCGAGGTGGCGGAGCAGGCCCATCCGGCGCCGCTCGCCGAGACGAACGTGGC
>DATJPE010000043.1 GCA_035506535.1 Actinomycetes bacterium
GTGTGGCACATCCCCGCGCTCGTGTCCATCTTCGGCGACGACTCGGTGCTGCAGTTCGGCGGCGGGACGCTCGGCCACCCCTGGGGGAACGCCGCCGGCGCGACGGCGAACCGGGTCGCGCTCGAGGCGTGCGTCATGGCGCGCAACGAGGGCCGGGACTTGGAGAAGGAGTCGCGCGAGATCCTCACGTCGGCGGCCCGGCACAGCCCGGAGCTCGCCATCGCCATGGAGACCTGGAAGGAAGTCAGGTTCGAGTACGACGTCGTCGACAAGCTCGCGACCGCCTGACGGGCGCACCGAAACGGAGCAGGACATGACCACGATCCACGACTTCGCGTCCCGGATGGACGACCCGCGATCACGCAGGTTCGGGACGTTCTCCTACCTGCCGCCGCTCACCCGCGAGCAGGTGCGCCGACAGGTCGAGTACATGATCGGCAAGGGCTGGACGTGCTCCGTGGAGCACGTCGAGCCCTCGCGGGCGGTGGACACCTACTGGTACATGTGGAAGTTGCCGATGTTCGGTGAGCTCGATCCCGAGGTCGTCCTCACCGAGGCCGACCAGTGCCGAGACGCCCACCCCGGCGACCACGTCCGCCTGATCGGCTACGACGGGCGCCGCCAGACCCAGGGGCTGGCCCTCGTCGTCCACCGCGGCCAGGTCTGACCGCAGCCGGATCCGATGGCCGGGTCTGACCCGCGGAGCAGGATCCGGCGGCCGGGTCAGCCGGCCGGGGTGATGAGGCCGTAGTGGCCGTCGTAGCGGTGGTAGAGGGCGCAGCCTCGGTGGGTGCGCTCGTCCCGGAAGAAGACGAACGGCATCCCTGACTCCTCCAGCCGCTCGGTCGCCTCCTCCTCGGTGAGCGTGGGCGCGGGGATCGGGCTGACCGTCACCGGCGTCACCTCGGCGGCGACCCGATCCGGCCGGGGCTCCACCTGCGCCAGGCGGTAGCCGCCGTCCCCGGTGCGGTAGAGCACGCTGTCCTGGCCGGTGCCCTCCTCGGTGAACACGTGGAAGTCGTAGTCGAGCATGCCCATGTCGAACGCGGCCTCGTCGACGGTCAGCCGGGACGGGGTGAACGCCTTGTGCCGGATCACCTCGCGGTCCTCGACCGGGCGCGGGAAGTACGGTGGCCGCTCGCTCGGCGCCGTGGTGTGCCGCCACTCGTGCGGGTCCTCCGACGGGCGCTCGCCGCGGATGTCCTCCCAGTCGCCCGCAGCGCGGCGGATCCGTTCACGTAGCCGGTCGTGCACCTCGTCGGCGGCCTCGGTCATGGTCGGCCTCGCGACCTGGGCGCGGATCAGCCGCCCGTCCAGGTCGACGTTGACCTGGACCACGGCCGGCCGGGCCAGGGCCCGGTCCGCGAGGCGCGTCAGCCGGATGTTGGCGAACAGGACCGGGTCGCGGGCGTAGCGAAGGACCGCGTGGACGCGCTTGCGCGCGTACTCGATCTCGGCCTCGGTCACCTCACCCTGGGTGTGCACGGGAATGACGTCTTCGGAGAACGAGGTGGTCATGGTCTGCCGCCGATGCTGTCCGAGCAGCGTCTCGACCGCCACGTCGCGTGTGTTCGTCACCATCGGGTCGCTGCGAGTCTCCTACGCATCCGAGGCTGCTCGCGGCGCCGAGCTCTCGCCAGGGCCCAAGGTCCCCCGAGGTCGGGCGCGGCGACGGCTGGCCGGTCAGCCGGAGGCCGCGCGTGCGCGGGCGGCGGCGGCTGCTGCGGAGACGATGAGGCCCGCGTCGTCGAAGCGACGGAGGGTCACGGCGGCGCTCGACCTCGACTCGCGCATCGCGAGCACCAGCTCGTCGAGGAGCCACTCCAACGACGCAGCCCAGGTCGACGGGTCCGCCCCGGTCGTCCCCTCGGCGGCCACGACCGCACGAAGCGCCGCCCGGTGCTCGTCGAGCGCGGCCTCCCGGCGTACGCCGGAGCTGTCGTGCAGAAGCATGTCCAGCGTCGCCGGCAGCCGCCTGCCGTCCTCGGTCCGGACCACCCAGCGGGCCCCGAGCCCCGGCCGGTCGGGGTCGACGAGCACCAGGTCGGCGTAGCCGGAGACCACCCCGACCGGAGGAGCGTCCAGCTGGCCCGCGAGCGGCTCGGGCGTCGCCCGGCCGAGGGCGAGCCTCGCCCGCCGGCCCACGAGCGCGGCGGTGCCCACGATCTGGCCGGCTCGCAGGTCGGGTCGGGCCGGCGACGCCCGCAGGGCGTCGGCGTACTCCATGCAGAGCCGGTCGAGGACCCGTTGCAGCGCGTCGAGCTCCACCCGCTCGGTCGGGTCGGGTGGGCGTCCCCCGCCGAGGACGCGGCCCCATCGCCCGACGGCGCCGACGAGGACGTCGTCGAGCGCCTCGAGGTGGGTCGGCAGCAGACGGCCGGGCTCGCTGTCCGGCTCGGCCACGACCTCCGCCAAGGTGGCCGGCTCGCCGTGCGACGTCAGCCACTGGAAGCCGACGACGTCGTCGGTCTGGCGGATCGAGGCGCGCGTCATCCCTGCCTCAGCAGATCCGGGGCAGCTGCTCACCCAGCGGTCGGTCGATGACGCGAGTGGCGCCGAAGGCCGTACGACCGACCACCATGCCCGGGTGCTCGTCGACCACCGTCCCGATCACGGTGGCGTGCCGCCCGTGCTCGTCCGCCTGCATGGCGGCGACGACGTCGTCGAGGACGGCCGGGTCGACGAAGGCGACGAGCTTGCCCTCGTTGGCCACGTGCAACGGGTCCAGCCCGAGGAAGCCACAGGCCGCCGCGACGCCCTCGGGCACCGGCACCGAGGCCTCGTCGAGCCGTACGCCGATCCCGGCGGCCTCGGCGATCTCGCACAGCGTGCCGGCGAGACCGCCGCGAGTGGGGTCGCGCAGGGCGTGCACGCCACGGCCCGCGCCGCCGGGGCAGGCGGCGAGCATCGCCTGGACCAGTCCGGAGAGCGGCGCGGAGTCGGTGTCGATCCGGGTGCCGAACTCCAGGCCCTCGCGCACGCTGAGGATCGCGACCCCGTGCTCGCCGACCGGGCCGGAGACGACGACGACGTCGCCCGGCCGCGCGGCCTCGGGGCTCACGTCGACGCCGGGCGGGACGAGGCCGACGCCGCTGGTGTTGACGTAGAGACCGTCGGCGGCGCCGTGGCCGACGACCTTGGTGTCCCCGGTGACCAGCCGTACGTCGGCCCGCTTGGCCGCCCGCCCCATCGCCTCGGCGACCCGCCCGAGGACCTCGAGCTCGAGCCCCTCCTCGAGGATGAAACCGGCGGACAGACCGAGGGGCACGGCACCGCTCATCGCCAGGTCGTTGACCGTGCCGTTGACGGCGAGGTCGCCGATGCAGCCTCCGGGGAAGAAGAGCGGCTGCACGACGTAGGAGTCGGTCGTGAAGGCGAGCCGGGCCGACCCGGCGTCCAGCACCGCCGAGTCGCGGGGCGCCGCGGCGAGTCCGTCGGTCCCGAAGGCCGGCAGGAACAGGTGCTCGATGAGCTCGCTGGACAGCTTGCCGCCCCCGCCGTGGCCGAGGACGACGCGTTCGGTGTCGCGCAGCGGCAGCGGGCAGGTCCAGGCCAGCGGGTCGAGGATCTCAGCCACGGCTGGTCACCTCGACCGGGATCGTGAGGCGGCGGAAGTGGTAGTACGCCGCACACGCTCCCTCCGAGGAGACCATCGTCGCCCCCAGCGGAGTGCGCGGGGTGCACGCGGTCCCGAACGCCTCGCACTGGTGCGGCTTGATGAGCCCCTGGAGCACCTCGCCGGCCCGGCACAGCGGCGACTCCTCGACGGAGATGCCGTCGACACCGAAGCGGATCCCGGCGTCGAACTCGCGGTAGCGCTCGGAGAGCCGGAAGCCGGACTGCGGGATCACCCCGATCCCGCGCCACGAACGGTCGCACACCTCGAACACGTCGGCGATCACCGCCTGCGCCGCCCGGTTGCCCTCGGCGGTCACCGCGCGGGCGTAGGCGTTCTCGAGCCGGGCCTCGCCGTCCTCGAGCTGGTGGACGACTCGTCGGACGCCGTCGAGGATGTCCAGCGGCTCGAAGCCGGTCACGACGACGGGTACGTCGTAGCGCTCGACGATCGGCACGTACTCCGACGTCCCCATGACCGTGCAGACGTGGCCGGCGGCCAGGAAGCCCTGAACGCGGCAGGTGGGGGAGTCGAGGATCGCCGTCATCGCCGGCGGTACCAGGACGTGGCTGACGAGCATCGAGAAGTTGCGCAACCCGAGGCGGCGGGCGAGGACCACGGCCATCGCGTTGGGCGGGGCGGTGGTCTCGAAACCGACCGCGAAGAAGACCACCTCGCGCTCGGGGTTGGCCTCCGCGAGACGTACAGCATCCAGCGGCGAGTAGACGACGCGTACGTCGCCGCCGCGCGCCCGTACCTGGAACAGATCGTGCCGGCTGCCCGGCACGCGGAGCATGTCGCCGAAGGAGCAGAACACGACCTCCGGCCGCGCGGCGATCTCCAGCGCCTGGTCGATCATCTCCAGCGGCGTGACGCACACCGGGCAGCCGGGTCCGTGGATGAACTCCACACCCTCAGGCAGCAACTGGTCGATGCCGTGCCGGATGATCGAGTGGGTCTGCCCGCCGCAGACCTCCATGATCGCCCAGGGTCGGGTGACGGTCTGGTCGATCTCATCCAGCAGGTGACGGGCGAGCACCGGGTCGCGGAACTCGTCCAGGTACTTCACGGGGCCACCTCCCCCGCGCTCAGCGCCGCACCCGGCGGCCCGTCGGGCACGTCCGCCGCGCCGAGCTCCTCCTCGAGCACGCCGAGCTCCTCGAACAGCGCGAGCGTC
>DATJPE010000044.1 GCA_035506535.1 Actinomycetes bacterium
GCGAGCCCGCCTCCGGTGACATGGCTGAAGGCATGCACCTCGACGCCGGGCGCCGACACCAGCTCCAGGCAGTCCCGGGCGTAGATGCGGGTGGGCTCGAGCAGCTCCTCGCCGAGGGTGCGCCCGAGCTCCGAGACGTGGCGGTCGAGGGACAGGCCGGCCTGGGAGAGCAGGACGTGGCGGGCCAGGGAGTAGCCGTTGGCGTGCAGGCCCGAGGAGCGCATGGCGAGGACGACGTCGCCCGAGCGGACCCGCGACGGCCCCAGGAGGGCGTCCGCCTCGACGACACCGGTGCCGGCGCCGGCGACGTCGTACTCCTCCGGCCCCAGCAGCCCGGGATGCTCGGCCGTCTCCCCCCCGACCAGGGCGCACCCCGCCCGCCGGCACCCCTCCGCGATCCCCGCCACGATCGCGGCGACCCGCTCGGGCACGACCTTGCCGATCGCGATGTAGTCGGTCATGAACAGCGGCTCGGCGCCGCAGACCACGAGGTCGTCGACCACCATCCCGACGAGGTCGAGGCCGATGGTGTCGTGGACGCCCATGCGTTGGGCCACCGCGACCTTGGTGCCGACGCCGTCGGTCGAGGTCGCGAGCAGCGGACGGCGGTACGCCCGCAGGGCGGACGCGTCGAAGAGCCCCGCGAAGCCGCCCAGGTCGCCGACCACCTCCGGCCGCTGGGCGCGCGCCACCGACTCCCGCATGAGCCGGACCGCCCGCTCACCCGCCTCGACGTCGACCCCCGCGTCGGCGTACGACGCCGACGGCCGGGCGACCCGCACCGGCGCGGCCGAGGAGTCCTCCGAGGGCCCGGTCCCCGACGGCGCGAGGCTCACGGGCGACGCAGCGCGTCGACGGCGCCGCCGCCGCCGACCAGGGTCGCCAGGCCTTCGGGGTCGCCGCCGAGGAGGCGCGGCTCGTGGATGTCGACCTCGGGCACTGGGACGGGATAGGTCCCGTCGAAGCAGGCTCGGCACAGCCGCCCGATCGGCAGCGTGGTCGCCGCGACCAGGCTCTCCAGGCTGATGTAGGCGAGGGAGTCCGCGCCGATCGAGGTCCGGATCTCCTCGACCGCCAGCCCGTTGGCCACCAGCTCGGCCCTGGTCGCGAAGTCGATGCCGTAGAAGCACGGCCACTTCACCGGTGGCGAGGAGATGCGTACGTGGACCTCGGCGGCCCCCGCCTCCCGCAACATGCGGACCAGTGCCCGCTGGGTGTTGCCCCGCACGATGGAGTCGTCGACGACGACCAGCCGCTTGCCGGCGATGACGTCGCGCAGCGGGTTGAGCTTGAGCCGGATCCCGAGCTGGCGGATGGTCTGCGAGGGCTGGATGAAGGTGCGCCCGACGTAGGAGTTCTTCACCAGGCCCTGGCCGAAGGGGATCCCCGACGCCTGCGAGTAGCCGACCGCGGCGGGGGTACCCGACTCGGGCACCGGGATGACCAGGTCGGCCGTGGGGCACGGCGCCTCGAGGGCGAGGCGGCGGCCCACCTCCACCCGGGTGGCGTGCACGCTGCGCCCGCTGATCGAGGTGTCGGGACGGGCCAGGTAGACGTACTCGAACAGGCACCCCTTGGGGTCGGCGGGCGCGAACCGGGACACCCGCAGGCCGTGCTCGTCGATGCCGATCAGCTCGCCCGGCTCGACCTCGCGGACGTAGCTCGCACCGACGATGTCGAGCGCCGCGCTCTCGGAGGCGACCACCCAGCCACGCTCGAGCCGGCCGAGGACGAGCGGGCGGATGCCCTGCGGGTCGCGGGCGGCGTACAGGGTCGTCTCGTCCATCCAGACCAGGGAGAAGGCGCCACGGACCTGCGGCAGCACCTCGAGGGCGGCCCCCTCGAGCGAGAGGTCGGGATAGGACGCCAGCAGCGTGGTGAGCAGGTCGGTGTCGCTGGTCGAGCGGATGGCGCTCGCCCCGGGCAGGGCGAGCTCGCCGCGGGTGTCCTGGAGCTCGTCGACCAGCTTGGCCAGCTCAGGGGTGTTCGTCAGGTTGCCGTTGTGGCCCAGTGCGATGGACCCGGTCGCGGTGGCCCGGAAGGTCGGTTGCGCGTTCTCCCACACGCTCGCGCCGGAGGTCGAGTAGCGGGTGTGACCGACCGCGAGGTGACCGTGGAGCGCGGTGAGGTGCCCCTCGTCGAACACCTGCGAGACCAGGCCCATGTCCTTGTAGACGAGGATCTGGCGGCCGTCGCTGACCGCGATGCCAGCGGACTCCTGGCCGCGGTGCTGCAGGGCGTACAGCCCGAAGTAGGTGAGCTTGGCGACCTCCTCACCCGGCGCCCAGACCCCGAAGACGCCGCAGGCGTCCTGGGGGCCGTGTTCGTCGGGAAGCAGATCGTGGGAGAGCCGTCCGTCACCACGAGGCACGCGTTCAGTCTACGGGAGTCTCGGGGACGACCGACGCGCTCAGGTGACGCGTCCCACGTGTTCGGCGCCGGCGTAGCCGCCGGACGCCACGAGGTCCCTGATGCGGCGCAGGCCCTCGCGGACGTCGGCGAAGGACGTCACCAGCGGGACGGGCGCGAGACGCAGGATGTCGGGCGGCCGCACGTCGGCAACGACGTCGGCGTCCCTGATGAGGGCGGCGCTGATGGCATAGGCGTCGGGGTGTGCCAGGGCGACGTGCCCACCGCGCGTCGTGGCGTCGCGGGGCGAGGCGAGCCGGAAGCCGAGCGGGAGCAACCACTCCTCGGCCAGCTCGACGAGATAGGTCGTCAGCGCCCGCGACGTCGCCCGCAGGACGTCGATGCCCACCTCGGCCAGCAGCGCCACACCGGAGTCGACGGCCAGGAGACCTGCGACCGGCGGTGACCCCGCGAGGAAGCGGGCCACCCCGCGCGCCGGCACGTACTCCGACGCCATGGCGAACTGGTCGTGGTGGCCGAACCAGCCCGGGATCGGCGTCCGCAGCTGCTCGGCGAGGCCCCGGCGCACGTAGAGGTAGCCCGGTGCGCCCGGGCCGGCGTTGAGGTACTTGTAGGTGCAGCCCACCGCGAGGTCCACGCCCGCGGCGTCGAGGTGCACCGGGACCGACCCCGCCGAGTGGCTCAGGTCCCACAGCACCCTCGCCCCGGCCCGATGGGCCTGCACCGTCAGGGCCTCCACGTCGGCGATCTCCGCGGAGCGGTAGTCGACGTGCGACGTGGCGAGGAGCGCGACGTCGTCGCCGATGAGCCCGTCGTAGACCCGCACGCTGCCGCGGTGCTGTGCGGCCACGGCCGACAGGACATAGGCGTCGGTCGGGAACTCGTGGTCGGTGGTCACGATGACCCGGCGCCCCGGAGGGGATGCGTCGAGCGCCGCCCACGCCAGCTTGTAGAGGTTGACGGTCACCGAGTCGGTGACGACCACCTGGCCCGGAGCGGCACCGAGCAGCGCGGCTCCCAACCGGTCACCGACCTGGGTCGGCAGGTCGACCCACCGCTGCCAGCCGCGGACCAGGTCACGTCCCCACTCCTCCTCGACGAAGCGGGCGAGGCGGTCGCCGGTGGCGATGGGCAGCGGTCCCAGGCTGTTGCCGTCGAGGTAGACCAGCCGGGGATCGGGGCGGGCCAACCTGGCCCGCGCGGCCCCCAGCGGATGCCTCACGTCGAGCGCGGCGGCGTACTCCTCGTCGGTGATCACGCCGGACAGGCTAGAGCCGGCCGCCCGAGCGGCCGTCGGACAGGCGCTGGGCCAGGTAGACCGGGGCGATGAAGGCCACGATGAGCAGCGCGGCCACGGCGTTGACGATCGGGCCCTGGTTCGGGCGCAGCAGGTTGTTGAAGATCCACTGCGGCAGGGTCTGGATGCCCGGCCCGGCGGTGAAGGTCGTCACGACGATCTCGTCGAAGCTCAGCGCGAACGCCAGCAGGGCGCCGGCCACGAGCGAGGACCGGATCACCGGGAAGGTCACCCGCCGGAAGGTCGTGAAGGAGTCCGCGCCGAGGTCCATGGAGGCCTCCTCCAGGGAACCACCGGTACGTCGCAGGCGCGCGACGACGTTGTTGAAGACGATCACGATGCAGAAGGTGGCGTGCCCGATGATCACCGTGAGCAGCCCGAAGTTGATGCCGACCGGCCGGAGCACGGTCGTGATCGCGGAGTTCAGCGCGATGCCCGTGACGATGCCGGGCAGCGCGATCGGGAGGATGACGAGGAAGCTGATCACCCCGCGGCCGAACCACTGGTAGCGGGCCACCGCGAACGCGATCATCGAGCCCAGGACGAGCGCGACGAACGTCGCCGCCAGGCCCACCTTGACGCTCGTCCACAGCGCGTCGCGGACGCCGACGTTGGTCACCGCCTTGTGCCACCACTGGGTGGTCCACGACCGCGGCGGCCACGAGAACACCTTCGAGGAGTTGAAGGAGTTGACGAGCACGACGAGCAGCGGCGAGTAGATGAAGGCCAGGACGAGGACCGCGATGCCGGTGAGCACCATCCGGGCGCGGCGGGACAGCGTCACAGGTTGTCCAGGGCGCCGGTACGACGTACGACGACGAGGTAGAGCACCACGACGATCACCGGGAACAGGGCGGCGGCCGCGGCGAACGGCAGGTTGCCCGCCACGCCGATGTTGTCGTAGACGATCGAGGCGAACATCTGGGCCTTGCCGCCCACGATGCGCACCATGATGTAGTCGCCGAGGGACAGCGAGAAGGTGAAGATCGAGCCGGCGACCACCCCCGGCCAGATCAGCGGCATCACCACCGTCCGGAAGGTGCGCCACGCCGGGGCGCCGAGGTCGGCGGCCGCGTCCAGGAGGGAGTCGGGCAGGCGGTCCAGCGCGGCGTAGATCGGCAGGATCATGAACGGCAGCCAGATGTAGGCCAAGGCGATCGTGGTGGCGGGGATCCCCAGGCCCGGACCGGACAGCCCGAGCGGGCGCAGCGCCCAGTCGATCACCCCGTTGTGGTCGAACATGACCCGCCAGGCGTAGCCCTTGACGAGGTACCCGGCCCACAGCGGCATGCTCACCGCGACGACGAGCGCAGCACGCGCGCGCCGGCTGTGCACGACCTTGGCGATGAAGAAGGCCAGCGGGAGGGCCAGCACCGCGTCGATCACCGTGACCGTCGCCGCGATGGTGACGGTCCGGATGGCCACCGTCCGGTAGACCGGCGTGGTGATCAGCTGCTGGAAGTTGCTGGTGGAGAACCGCTTCTCGATCTCGTTGGTGAAGGCGTTCACGGTCCAGAACGCCGAGATGAACATCACGGTCAGCGAGCCGAGATAGAGCACGATCAGCCAGGTCAGCGGCGCGGACAGCAGCGCTCCGAGCCGCAGGGTCGGATGGGCGTGCAGGTACGCCGAGAGCCGGCTGGACCGGCGGCGTGCCGCCGGTCCAGCCGTCGTCGTCGTGCTCGTCACGTGAGACCTCTCAGGCCACCGGGGACGGTCAGCCCTTGATTTCCGTCCACGCCTTGGTCCAGGCCGCGTAGTCCTCGCACTTGTTCCCCCGGCCGTCGAGGCACTTCGTGGTCGGCGTGGTCCAGTAGCTGATCTTGGCGGCGTAGGCGGCGTCGAGCGCGTGGTACTGGTCGCAGAAGCCCGGCGCCGCCTCCTGGCAGGCCAGCGCCTGTGCCGGCGCCTCACCGAACCACTGGGCCACCTCGGCGTTGACCTTCGGCGAGATGATGTAGTTCATCCACTTGTACATGCAGTTGGGGTGAGCCGCCTTGGCGGCGATCATCCAGGTGTCCGACCAGCCGGTGGAGCCCTCCTTGGGCACGATCGAGTCGACGGTCACCTTCTTGTCCCCGTTGATCAGGTTGGCGTTGATCTGCCACGCCGTCCCGATCACGTTGCTGCCCTGCTCGAAGGCCTGGACCTCGTCGGTGTAGACCGACCAGTAGCTGCCGATCATCGCGTGCTGCTGCTTGAGCAGGTTCACCGCCGCGGCGAACTGCTTGCTGTCCAGCGCGTACGGGTTGGTGATCTTGAGGTCCGGCTGGGTCTTCTCGAGGTACAGCGCCGCGTCGGCGATGTAGATCGGGGAGTCGTACGCGGTGATCTTGCCCTTGTACGGGCTGTTCGGGTCGAACACCGCACTCCAGGAGTCGGGCGCCGGCGTGACCGCCTTGGTGTTCCACATGAGGACGTTGGCGCCCCAGCCGTGCGGGATGCCGTACATCTGGCCGTCCACCGAGTTCCACGGCTTGTCCTTGAGGAAGTCGGAGACCGTGGCGTAGTTCGGCACCAGGCTGGTGTTGACCGGCGCGACGTTCCCGCCGTAGATCAGCCGCAGCGTCGCGTCACCGGAGGCAGAGACGCCGTCCCACTGCCCGGTCTGCATGAGGGTGACCATCTCGTCGGAGGTGTTGGCCACCTTCGCGTTGACCTGGCACCCGGTCTCCTTCTCGAACGGGTGCACCCAGTCGACGGTCTTGTCGTCGCTGCCGTCCTCGGCGTACCCGGCCCAGACGATGATGTTGAGCTTGCCCTCCCCCGCACCGACGGAGGTCGCCATCGCGACGTTCGGGGGCTTGCCACTGCCGCCGCTCGAACTGCTGCTGCAGCCCGCGAGGGCCAGCGCGACCGCCATCCCCACACCGGCGACCACGGCCAAGCTACGCATGCGCATGCTCCACGTCCTCTCCCTGTGACGGGCCGGGCGCCTCGCCGGCGTCGGCTTCGATGCAGTACTCGTGCTCCTGGTGCCAGACCAGGCGGACGCGCGCCTGTCGGTAGTTCAGGACGTCCATCGAGGACGTCCGCAGGTTCTGCTGCACGGCGACGAGAGCCGCACCCGCGTCCAGCGCGACCACGAAGCGGGTCACCGGGCCGGCGTACACGACCTCCTGCACGGTCCCGAGCGCCGAGCGCTCCCCCACCGCGACCTCCGCGTCCGGCTCGGTGACCCGGATCTTCTCGGGGCGCACCGACCAGGTGCCGCCACGACCGAGGACCGATCGTGCGACGTCGTCGCTCAGCAGGTTCGACGTCCCGACGAAGCCGGCCACGAAGCGGTCGGCGGGACGCTCGTAGACCTCCGCCGGGCTGCCGACCTGGGCGATCCGTCCGTTCTCGAAGACCGCGATCCGGTCCGACATCGTCAGCGCTTCCTCTTGGTCGTGCGTGACGAAGATGAAGGTGATCCCCACCTGACGCTGCAGCGCCTTCAGCTCGACCTGCATCTCCTCCCGGAGCTTGAGGTCGAGGGCCCCGAGGGGCTCGTCGAGCAGCAGGACGCGCGGACGGTTGACCAGGGCCCGCGCCAGGGCGACCCGCTGCCGCTGCCCGCCGGAGAGCTGGGCGGGGCGGCGGTCGCCGTAGCCGGTGAGGCGGACCGTGGCCAGCGCCTCGGCGGCGCGCGTACGTCGCTCCGCGCCCGCGACCTTGCGCACCCGAAGGCCGTACTCGACGTTCTCCTGCACCGACAGGTGAGGGAACAGCGCGTAGTCCTGGAAGACCGTGTTGACGTCGCGTTCGAACGGCGCGCGCTTGGTGACGTCCACCCCGTCGAGCAGCACCTGTCCGGCGGTGGGCAGCTCGAAGCCGGCGATCATGCGCAGCACGGTCGTCTTGCCCGAGCCCGACGGGCCGAGGAGGGTGAGGAACTCACCGTCGGCGATGTCGAGATCGACGCCGTTGACGGCGGTGACCTCGCCGAACGTCTTGACCAGGCCGCGCAGGCTCACGGCGGGCTGGGACGTCATGGTGGAGGAGGGTACAAGCGAACAAGGCTCTCTGACATCAGAAGGACGACGGATTTCGTCGCCAACTTCCTCACTCGTTACGGATTGCGTCAGCCAGCTGTGCGCTTGCGGTCCGCCAGCCACACCCGCCTCCCGCCCCCGTCGGATCGATGACTCCGCCGTCAGGCCCGGAAGTCACTTGCCCCGTGCGGTTGCGCAGACGAGGGTGATCGACCGTGAACCGGGCGGAACGAGCACGGCTGGCGGCAGAGACCGACCAGGTCGTGGTCGCCGGCCGATACAGCGTCGACGACATCGAGGTCGAGTTCGGCGAGGCACTCGCCGGCGCGATCGGCGCCACGCACCTGCACGAGCCCGATGAGCCGATCGACGTGGCAGCGTCTCGCTCGGGACACGACCGGACTGCCACGGTGGAGGTCACGGCCGAGACCACCCTGGAAGCCTCAGAGAGACTCGTGCGTCAGCACGGACCCGAGGTCGCCTGCCTCAACTTCGCCTCTGCCAAGAACCCTGGTGGCGGATACCGGGGCGGATCCCAGGCTCAGGAGGAATCGTTGGCTCGCTCCTCCGCCTTGGTCGCCTGCCAGGAGTCGGCGCCGGACTTCTACGCCCGCCATCGTCGCCTTGGCCACCCCGCCTATACCGACACCGTGCTGTGCTCCCCGGCCGTCCCGGTCTTCCGCCGCGATTCCGGGGCCTTGCTCAAGGAGCCGTACCAACTCTCGATGATCACCTGTGCCGCTCCGAACGCTCGAGCGCTCCTCGACCGGGGATGGAGCGGAGACCTGGAGGCCATCTTCGTCCAGCGGGGGCGGCGAGTGATCGAGGCCGCCATCTCCCACGGCTGGACGCGGCTCGTCCTCGGCGCCTGGGGTTGTGGGGTCTTCGGGAACGAACCCTCGACGGTGGCACGCGCCTTCCGGTCGATTCTGGGGGATCCGAACCTCTCGGACCGGCTGGCTGTCACGTTCGCCATCTACGACCCTCGACCGGGTGCCCCCGCTCTCACCGCCTTCCGGGCGGTCTTCCCTGGCGGCCACGGCCACGACTAGCGGCAGGCGGTCCGCCGAGACATCTCCAGCTCGAGTCTCCGACGTCCGCACGCGCGCACGTCGGACGCGGCTCGTGTGCGGGGGCTGCGGTGGTTGCGGGCGGTGGGTGGATGCGCGGGCGGTGAGTGGGTGCAGCGCAATGAACGCGGCGTGGTTGCACTAGGTATGCAACGACGCCGCGTTCATTGCAACGGGCGGGGGCAAGGGGCGTCGGCTGCGCGCGGCCTCGGGTCAGAGGAGGGGCAACCAGGGGGAGAGGTCGGCGCGCTCGCCGGAGGCGCGTACGTCGCCGGCGTGCACCGCGTCGGCCCAGGTCCGGCGCCCGGCGGCGACGCGCAGCCAGGTCAGCGGGTCGGTCTCGACGACGTTGGGCGGCGTCCCCCGGGTGTGCCGCGGTCCCTCGACGCACTGGACGACGCCGTAGGGCGGGACCCGGACCTCGACGCTGCGGCCGGGTACGCGCTCCGCGAGCACGCCGAGCAGCACGCGGACGACGAGCGCGAGGGCGTCGGGGTCGAGGCCCGGCGGGGGGACGCGGGGAGCAAGGGCGTCAGGGTCGAGGCCGGGCGGTGCGTCCGGCAGGCAGCGGGCGAGGTCGTCGGCGTGGACGACGTACTCGACGACCCTGGTGGCCACGAGGTCACCGGCGCGGATCGGACCCCGGGGCGCGTCGAGCACCTCGCCCGGCGTGAGGACGTCGATCCGCGGGCGGCGCTGCGCCCACGCGGCCTCGAGCGCCGCGGGCAGGTCGTCGCCGAGGGAGTCGGCGAGGCGTACCGCGCTGTCGCGCAGGTCGTCGGCCGCACCGGCGTACCCCGCGACGTAGCCGGCGATGCTCAGCGGCCGGGCCGAGGTCGGCGTGATGTCGTCGAACATGCGCAGCGTCCGCGTCAGGTGGGCGAGCAGGTCTCGTACGCGCCAGCCGGAGAGCGGGCTCGGCCGGTCGTAGGCCGACGTCGGCACCACGTCGACCCACCTGCTGATCAGCTCCCACTGGGCGTCCAGGCAGCGCCGGGCGTCGTCGAGGGCGACCTCGCGGGGTCGGGCCATGCTCAGGTGACGGAGGGACCGAAGATCGCGGGGAGCGTGGCGGACCAGGCCGCGCGCACCTCGTCCACGCCGAGCTCGAAGAGCCCGTCGACGACGAGCGAGCGACCCTCGACCCGACCGAGACGGCGCATCGGTACGCCGTGCCGAGCGCAGAGCCCCGCCAGGGCCGGCTCGCCCGCGGGGTCCACGACGACCAGCGCACGGGCCGTGGACTCCGAGAACAAGGCGACGAAGGGCTCCGCCGCGACCTCGGCGAGGTCGACGCGAAGGCCCACGCCGGAACCCAGCGCCAGCTCGACCAACCCTTGGGCGAGGCCACCCTCCGAGAGGTCGTGCGCGGCGTGCGCGAGGCCGGCCGACCCGACCAGCACCTCGGCGAGGGAGCGCTCGGCGGCCAGGTCCACGCGCGGTGGCAGGCCGCCCAGGTGGCCGTGGACCACGTGCGCCCACTCCGAGCCGCCCAGCTCCTCGCGGGTCTCGCCGAGCAGCACGACGATATCGCCCTCATGCCCACCACCGAGGGGGACGCGCTTCGCCACGTCGTCGATGACCCCGAGCACCCCCACGACAGGCGTGGGCAGGATCGCGGTGTCGCCGGTCTGGTTGTAGAAGCTCACGTTCCCACCCGTGACCGGCACCCCGAGCTCGAGGCAGGCGTCGGCCAGGCCGCGTACCGCCTCGGCGAACTGCCACATCACGCCCGGGTCCTCGGGGGAGCCGAAGTTGAGGCAGTTCGTGACCGCGAGCGGCCGGGCGCCGGTGGTCGCGACGTTGCGGTACGCCTCGGCGAGGGCGAGCTGCGCGCCCGCGTACGGGTCGAGCCTGGCGAAGCGGCCGTTGGCGTCCGTGGCGACGGCCACCCCCAGGCCGGTCTCCTCGTCGATGCGCACCATGCCGGAGTCCGCCGGCTGCGCGAGGACCGTGTTGCCCTGGACGTACCGGTCGTACTGCGCGGTGACCCACGACTTGTCGGCCAGGTTCGGGGAGGCGGCCAGCCGCAGCACGTGCTCCCTCAGCTGCGCTCCGGTGCCGGGGCGGGGCAGCCCGTCCGGTACGTCCGCCTGCAGGGCGTCCTGGTCGGCCGGGCGGGCGTACGGCCGCTGGTACACCGGGCCCTCGTGCGCGACCGTGCGCGGGGGGACCTGGACGACGAGCTGGCCGTGCCAGTGCACCTCGAGGCGCTCGCCGTCGGTGACCTCGCCGATGACGGTGGCGTCGACGCCCCACCTCTCGCAGATCGCGAGGAAGGCCTCGACCTTGGCCGGCTCGACGATCGCGCACATGCGCTCCTGCGACTCGCTCATGAGGATCTCCTCCGGAGCGAGGGTCGCGTCGCGCAGCGGCACCCGGTCGAGGTCGATGCGCATGCCGCCGGTGCCGGCGGAGGCCAGCTCGGAGGTGGCGCACGACAGCCCGGCACCACCGAGGTCCTGGATGCCGACGACGAGGTCCGCGGCGAAGATCTCCAGGCACGCCTCGATGAGGACCTTCTCCATGAACGGGTCGCCCACCTGGACGCTGGGCCGCTTGGCGGGACCACCCGCCTCGAAGGTCTCGCTGGCCAGCACGCTGACCCCGCCGATGCCGTCGCCGCCGGTCCGGGCGCCGAAGAGCACGACGAGGTTCCCGGGTCCCGATGCGTGCGCCAGCTTGACGTCCCCGTGGCGCATCACACCGACGCACAGCGCGTTGACGAGCGGGTTGCCCAGGTACGTCGGATCGAAGACCAGCTCCCCGCCGATGGTCGGCAGGCCCAGGCAGTTGCCGTACCCGCCGATCCCGGCGACCACGCCGGGGAGCACGCGCCTGGTGTCCGGGGCGTCCGCCGGGCCGAAGCGCAGCGGGTCGAGGACGGCGACCGGACGCGCGCCCATCGTGAGGATGTCGCGGACGATGCCGCCGACCCCGGTGGCCGCACCCTGGTACGGCTCGACGTAGCTCGGGTGGTTGTGCGACTCGACCTTGAAGGTGACGGCGTAGCCCTGGCCGACGTCGACGACGCCGGCGTTCTCGCCGATCCCGACGAGGAGGGCGTCGCTCGCCGGCGCCTTCTCGCCGAACTGGCGCAGGTGCACCTTGGAGCTCTTGTAGGAGCAGTGCTCGCTCCACATGACCGAGTACATCGCCAGCTCGCACGACGTGGGCCGCCGCCCCAGGATCTCCCGGATCCGCTGGTACTCCTCCGGCTTCAGCCCGAGCGCGGCGTACGGCTGCTCCGCCTCCGGCGTCGCCTCCGCATCCTTGACTGTATCCACGGTCACGCGCCGCTCCTCGCTCCCGCTCGTCCCGCCGCCGTTCCGGTGTCCACGGTCACGCGCCGCTCCTCCTTCCCGCGCGATCTTGAGAGATGCAGGGGCTGGGTCGGCGTGTTGCCATGGATCTCTCAAGATCGCCGGGGTGGGGGCGGGTGGGCCGGCTCACGCGGGCACCGGAGCGCTCATGCCGGTCAGGGCGCGCAGGACAGAGGTGAAGAAGGTCAGGCCGTCGGTGCTCGGGCCGGTGAGCGTCTCGACGGCGTGCTCCGGGTGGGGCATGAGACCCACGACGTTGCCGGCCGCGTTGCTGATGCCGGCGATGTCGCGGCGCGAGCCATTCGGGTTGACGTCGAGGTAGCGGGCGACGACGCGACCCTCGGTCTCGAGCTCGTCGAGGGTGCGCTCGTCCGCGACGTACCCGCCCTCGCCGTTCTTGAGAGGGACCACGATCTCCTGGCCGGGCGCGTAGCCGGAGGTCCACGGCGTCCCGCTCGACTCGATGCGCAGCCGCTGGTCGCGGCACACGAAGTGGAGGTGGTCGTTGCGCACGAGGGCACCGGGCAGCAGGTGCGACTCGCAGAGGACCTGGAATCCGTTGCAGATGCCCAGCACGGGCATGCCCTCGCGTGCCGCGTCGACCAGCGGGCCCATGATCGCGGCGAAGCGGGCGATCGCGCCGCAGCGCAGGTAGTCACCGTAGGAGAACCCGCCCGGCAGGACCACCGCGTCGACCCCGTGGAGGTCCGCGTCGGCGTGCCACAGCGGGACCGCCTCACCACCGGCGAGGCGTACCGCCCGCTGCGCGTCCCGGTCGTCCAGGGAACCGGGGAAGGTGACCACGCCCACCCGGGCGCTCACTCCGCCCTCACCGTGTAGTCCTCGATGACGGGGTTCGCGAGCAGGGTGTGCGCGAGCTCCTCGACCGCCGCCAGCGTCGCCGCGTCCACCTCGCCGTCGACGGTGAGCTCGATGCGCTTGCCGATGCGCACGTCGATCACCGAGGACGCCCCCTCCACGCCGAGGCCGGGCAGGGCGCGGGCGACGGCCTTGCCCTGCGGGTCGAGGATCTCGGGCTTGAGCATGACGTCGACGACGACGCGGGCCACGGGCGCTCCAAGCTGGCTGCTGGCGGTCTCGGCGGTGTCTCAGCCTACCGAGGCCGCCGGGAGCTCAGGTCAACGCAGCGCCGCCACCCACGGCCCCGGTGAGCCGGCCGGCGGTCAGGCGGGCTGTGCGGCGTCCTTCGGCCAGGAGGCCCACGCGCTGGCGACCATGTCGTCGACGCTGTGGCGCATCGCCCAGTCGAGATCGCGCGCGGCGCGGCGGCCGGAGGCGACGATGCGCGCCGGGTCGCCGGGTCGCCGCTCCCGCAGCTCGGGGGCGAAGTCGATCCCGGTGATCCGGCGGAACGCGTCCATGATCTCCAGCACCGACAGTCCGGCGCCGCTGCCGAGGTTGTACGCGCGCTCCAGCGGCCGGCCCTCCTCGAGGGCGGCAGCCGCCGCGACGTGCGCGAGCGCGATGTCCGCCACGTGCACGTAGTCGCGCACGCACGAGCCGTCCGGCGTCGGGTAGTCGGTCCCGGTGACCCACGGCCGCCGACCGGCCACCAGCGCGCGCATCACGGCGGGGAAGAGGTTGTACGGCGAGACGTCCCACACGTCCGGATAGCCGGAGCCCACCACGTTGAAGTAGCGCAGCGACGTCGCCGCGAGCGCGGTCACCGCCGCGGAGTCGTCGATGATGCGCTCGTCCATCGACTTCGAGGCGCCGTACGGCGACTCCGGGGCGTGCGGCGTCTCCTCGGTGACCTGGTCGACGTGCGGGGTGCCGTACACCCCGGCGCTGGAGGAGAACACCAGCCGCTGCACACCCGCCTCCAGCATCCCCTCGAGCAAGGTGATGGTCCCCGACACGTTGCGGCGATAGGTCTCCAGCGGGCGCTCCACCGACACCCCGGCGTACTTGAACGCGGCCAGGTGCACGACCCCTGCCACGTGGCCGGCCAGGGCCGCCCGTACGGCCGCCGGGTCGTCGACGTCGCCGTGCACGAAGGCGACGTCGCTGTCGACGAAGGACGCCAGTCCCGTCGAGAGGTCGTCCAGCACGACGACGTCGCGGCCGGACTCGCGAAGGGCGCGCGCCACGTGCGAGCCGATGTACCCCGCACCGCCCGTCACCAGCCAGGTGGTCACATGAACGTCCTTCCCGTGATGCGCTCGTAGGCCTCGACGTAGCGCGCCCTGGTCCGTTCGACGACCTCGTCGGGCAGGGGCGGCGGCGCATCCCCGGAGTGGCGGTCCCATCCGCTGGCGGGCGAGGTGAGCCAGTCGCGGACGTACTGCTTGTCGAAGGACGGCTGGGCGTGACCGGGCTCCCAGCGATCGAGCGGCCAGAAGCGGGAGGAGTCCGGGGTCAGCACCTCGTCGGCGAGCACGACCGTGCCGTCGGCGCGGTGGCCGAGCTCGAGCTTGGTGTCGGCCAGAAGGATCCCGCGCTCGCGGGTGACCTCCTCCGCGAAGGCGTACACCCGCAGCGTGATCTCCCGCAGCTGCTCCGCAGTGGGTCGCCCCACGCTGGCCGAGACCGTCTCGAGGTCCACGTTGACATCGTGCTCGCCCTGGGGGGCCTTGGTGGCGGGGGTGAAGATCGGTTCCGGCAACCGGGACCCGTCGAGCAGTCCGGGCGGGAGGCCGACGCCGCACACCGCCCCGGTCGCTCGGTAGTCGGCCCAGCCCGACCCGGCGAGGTAGCCGCGGGCCACGCACTCGACGGGGAACATCGCCAGACGCTCGACGACCATCGCCCGGCCGTTCACCTCAGCGGGGACGTCGACCGACAGCAGGTGGTTGGGGACCAGGCCAGCGAGCCGCTCGAACCACCACAGGGTCAACGCGGTGAGCACCCGGCCCTTGTCGGGGATCGGTGTGGCCAGGATGTGGTCGTACGCGCTGATGCGGTCGGTCGCGACGACGAGCAACGTGCCGTCCGGGCGGGCGTACAGCTCGCGTACCTTGCCCGAGTAGACGTGCTCCACGCCGGGCAGCTCGAGCGGCTCGGCGGTCACGGCCCGCAGGTTACCGGGGCCGGGGTCCCCGAGGATGATGGGACGCGATGGCCACGCTGTTGCAGGAGGGCGAGAGCTACCGGGTGCACCTCGGCAGCTGGGAGCGCCTGGGCGCCCTCCGCGGCGACCTGGTCATCCCCCGCAGCAGCGTGGTGGACATCCGGATGGTGCCCGACGTGGTGGCCGAGATCCGCGGCATCCGAGCCCCGGGGTACGGCCTGCCGGGGCACGCGGCGGTGGGCACGTGGCGGGGCCGGGGCTTCAAGGACTTCGTCGCCGTCTCCTGGAGGCAGCGCCGGGGAGTCGTGATCACCCTGTCCGGGCAGGAGTTCGACCGGGTCGTCCTCAGCAGCGGGCCGGTCGTGGAGGTCGCTCAGAGGATGGCGCCGGCGGTGTAGCCGGCGGCCTGGGAGTGGCGCGACACGACCGCACCCACCCGCTCGACGACACGCGACACCTGGTCGACCGCGTCACCGGTGAAGGACAGCGGGCGGTCGACGAGCTGCTTGACCTCCTCGTGGCCGAGCCCGAGCCGGGGGTCGGCCGCCAGGCGCTCGAGGAGGTCGTTGTGCTCCAGCCCCTCCTCGCGCATCTGGAGGGCGACGGCCACCGCGTGCTCCTTGATGACCTCGTGCGCCCTCTCGCGTCCGACGCCGTGCCGCACGGCGGCCATCAGCACCTTGGTCGTGGCCAGGAACGGCAGGTAGCGGTCGAGCTCCCGGGCGATGACAGCTGGGTACGCGCCGAAGTCGTCGAGCACGGTGAGGAAGGTCTCGAACAGCCCATCGACGGCGAAGAACGCGTCGGGCAGTGCCACCCGACGGACCACCGAGCAGGAGACGTCGCCCTCGTTCCACTGGGTGCCGGCCAGCTCGGCGGTCATCGCCGCGTAGCCACGCAGGACCACGGCGAGCCCGGTGACCCGCTCGCAGGAGCGGGTGTTCATCTTGTGCGGCATCGCCGACGACCCCACCTGGCCGGGGCGGAACCCCTCGGTGACCAGCTCGTGCCCGGCCATCAGCCGGATCGTGGTCGCGAGGCTGCTCGGACCGGCCGCGACGTGGACGAGGGTGGCGAGCACCTCGTGGTCGAGCGAACGCGGGTAGACCTGGCCCACGCTGTCCAGCACCCGTGCGAACCCGAGGTGGTCGGCGACCCGTCGCTCCAGCTCGGCCAGACGCGCCGCGTCGCCGCCGAGGAGGTCGAGGCTGTCCTGGGACGTACCGACCGGGCCCTTGATGCCCCGCAGCGGGTAGCGCTCGACGACCGACTCCAGCGCCTCGAACGCCAGGAGCAGCTCCTCGGCGGCCGAGGCGAACCGCTTGCCGAGGGTGGTCGCCTGGGCGGCGACGTTGTGCGACCGGCCGGTGAGGACGAGGTCGGCGTACTCGGCGGCCAGCCGGGCGAGCCGCGCCAGCGTCGCGACCGTCTTGTCACGCACGATCAGCAGCGAGTCGCGGACCTGCAGCTGCTCGACGTTCTCGGTGAGGTCGCGGCTGGTGAGGCCCTTGTGGACCTGCTCGAAGCCCGCGAGGGCGTTGAACTCCTCGATGCGCGCCTTGACGTCGTGGCGGGTCACCCGCTCCCGCTCGCGGATGCGGTCGAGGTCCACGTCCTCGACGACGTCGCGGTAGGCCGCCAGCGCGCCCGCCGGGACCGCCACGCCGAGGTCGGCCTGCGCCTGCAGGACCGCGAGCCACAGCCGTCGCTCGAGCACCACCTTGTACTCCGGCGACCAGAGCGCGGTCATCGCCTCGGAGGCGTACCGGCTCGCCAGTACGTCGGGGATCGCCACCCGGCCATTGTCCCCCACGCCGCGACACCCGGCGGCGGGTCAGCTGCCGCCGACCCGTCCGACGCAGGTCGTCCCTCCGGCGGGGCAGCGCTCGATCCCTCCGACGACGAGTCGTACCTCCAGCCCGGCACCGCCCATCCCCCGCTCGTTGAGGTCGGCGCGCAGGTCCGCGACGTCGGCCTCCGGCGGGGGACCGAGCGCGGTGACGATGACGGTCCCGTTGACGGCGTCGACGGTGGAGACCTCCCAGTTCGCCTGCCGCGCCCACTCCTCGACGACCGGTCGCGCCTGGCGCCCCAGCTGCTGGTCGCGAAGAACCGCCAGCGTCCCGGCGGTGAGCGGGATGAGGATCAGCACGAGGAACCCGGCGATGGCGAGGAGCGTGGCTCCGCTGAGCCGGTGGACCTCCACCCCGGCCGCGCGCGCCGTCTCGCGGACGTTGTAGCCCAGGAAGACGACCACTCCGGTGGCGAGGATCGCGGCCACGTTCGTGCCGAAGAGCAGCGCCGCCTGGCCCGCGTCGTGGTAGCGGTGCACCTCGAGCAGCAGGCCCACAACGCCCAGCGGCGGCACCAGAGAGATCGCGATCGCGACACCGGGGAGGGTGTCGGAGATGTCCGAGCGCACGAGCGCGAAGGCCCCCACCGCACCGGTGGCCAGCGCCGCCACCAAGTCGATGAGGCGGGGCGAGGTACGTGCCGCGACCTGGGAGTTGCCGAGGTAGGCGTCCGCCGAGTGGTTGGTCAGCCCCATGACGTAGGCGATCGCGACCACGAGCAGAGCGCCACCGACCACGAGGCCGAGGCTGCGTAGCAGGTGGGCCCGGTCCGACAGGACCGCCGCGAGCGCCGTACCGAGGATCGGTGTCATCAGAGGCGCCACGATCATGGCGCCGATGACCGTCGCCGTGGAGTCGGCGATCAGCCCGGCGGTCGCGATGACCGCAGCGAGGACCAGCAGGACCCAGAACCGCGAGGCGGTACGACTGCGCCAGCCACGCTCGATGAACAGCGCCGTCGTCATCCGCTCGACGTCGTCGACGTCCGCCTTCGCCATCACGTCTCCCGCGCCGAGGCCGCCCTTCGCGCATCCTCCGACAGATCGGGCCGCCAACCGGCCACGCCACACCGGACGGGCGTCAGACGCCGGCCGCGATGTCCGTGCGGTGCTGCTCGCCCTCGAGGCCCAGGGTGGCGACCCGGCGGTACGCCGCCTCGCGGGCCGCGCCAACCGTGGGCCCGAGGCCGACCACCGAGAGGACCCGTCCGCCGGCCGCGACCACCGCGCCCTCGGCGTCCAGGGCGGTGCCGGCCTGCAGGACGTAGGTCGTCCCCGCGTCCTCGCCGGGCGTCAAGCCGGTGATCCGCCCGCCCGTCCGCGGTGCACCGGGGTAGCCAGGTGCGGCGAGGACGACGGTCACCGCGGCCTCCTCCTCCGCCCAGCGCAGCGGCCCGACCTGCTCCAGCGAGCCGGTCGCGGCCGCATGGAGGAGCGGCGCCAGCGGCGAGCGCAGCCGCGGCAGCAGGACCTGCGTCTCGGGGTCGCCGAAGCGGGCGTTGAACTCGACGACCCGCACCCCGTGGGAGGTCAGCGCCAGGCCCGCGTACAGCAGGCCCACGAACGGTGTCCCGCGGTGGCGCAGCTGGTCGACGGTGGGCTGGAGCACGTACTCGAGGGTCTCCTCGACGAGCGCGGAAGGAGCCCACGGCAGCGGCGAGTACGCCCCCATGCCGCCGGTGTTCGGTCCGGCGCCGCCGTCGAGCAGGCGCTTGAAGTCCTGCGCCGGCTGCAGGGGCAGGACGGTGGAGCCGTCGGTGAGCGCGAACACCGAGACCTCGGGCCCGTCGAGGTACTCCTCGACGACGACCCGGCCGCAGCCCTTGGCGTGTGCGATCGCCTCGTCGCGGTCCGCGGTGACGACGACCCCCTTGCCGGCGGCGAGGCCGTCCTCCTTGACGACGTACGGCGGGCCGAAGGCGTCGAGCGCCTCCTCGACCTCGGCCGGCGAGGCGCAGACGTACGCCCTCGCGGTGGGCACCCCCGCCTCGGCCATCACCTGCTTCGCGAACGCCTTGCTCCCCTCGATCTGGGCCGCCTCGCGCGAGGGTCCGAAGCAGGCGACACCGCGGGCGCGTACCGCGTCGGCGACACCCGCCACCAGGGGCGCCTCGGGGCCGATGACGACGAGGTCCACGCCGAGGTCCACCGCGAGGCCGGCGACCGCAGGCCCGTCGACGGCGTCCACCGCGGCGAGGGTCGCGAGCTCGGCGATGCCCGGGTTGCCCGGGGCGGCGTACACCTCGACCGGATCCGGATCCAGTCGGAGGGCTCGTACGAGCGCGTGCTCGCGACCCCCGGAACCGATGACGAGCACCCTCACGGGCGGTCAGCCTAGGGGCTGGCGGGCGCCGCTCGCGGCTGAGCCGTCCGCAGCGCCTCGGGTTCGCGCCACCCCACTCCTGCGCTCGCGGCGCGGGCGGGGCGTCGACGAAAGCCCGCTCGTTCCGGCGCCCGGCAGGGGTCGGCAGGTCTAGCGTCGGGCCGTGACCCCTGACGCGACCGCCGGCGAAGCGCCGGCCTCAGGCTCGGCGGCCCCCGACCCCGGGCGACTGCACCGCCTCGACCCGAAGCTGCTCGACCTCGTGCTGGGCTACGTCCGGGACCGGGTCTCGATGTCCGACGTGCCGCTGGACCACGGCGCTTCGCTGGACTACCTGCGCGAGCAGCTCGTGGGTCTGCTCCGCGAGGAGCCGCGGGACCCGGCCGAGGTGGTCGGGCTGTACGCCGACCGCCTGGCCCCGACGATCATCTCCTGCGACAGTCCCCGTTACCTCGCCTTCATCCCGGCCGCCCCGAGCAAGGCGGCCCTGCTCTTCGACATGGTCGTCTCCGCCGCGTCGCTGCAGGGGATCAGCTGGCTGGAGGCGTCAGGGGCGATCGCGGCCGAGAACCAGGCGCTGCGCTGGATCGCGGACCTGGCCGGGCTGCCCGCGAGCGCCGGCGGGGTCTTCGTGACGGGTGGCTCCGCGGGCAACCTGTCCGCGCTCGCGGTGGCTCGCGACGTCGGCCACACCCGACGCGGCCTGCACGCGGGTTCGACCGCACGGGTGGCGCTGAGCGACCAGGCGCACTCCTCGGTGCGCAACACGTTGCACATCCTCGGGATGACCCCCTTCCCGGTGGAGACCGACGACCACCGGCTGACCGGCGCCGCGCTGCGCCGCTCCCTGGACGCCGACCCCGAGGGCGCCGCCGACGTCGTGGCCGTGGTCGCGACGGCGGGGACGACCAACGCCGGCATCGTCGACGACCTCGACGGGGTGGGCCGGGTGGCCGCCGAAGAGAACCTGTGGCTGCACGTGGACGGCGCGTACGGCGGCGCCGGCCTGCTCGCCCCGTCGGTGCGGGCGCGCTACGCCGGCATCGAGCGGGCCGACTCCTTCGTCGTCGACCCACACAAGTGGCTGTTCGCGCCCTTCGACTGCGCCGCTCTGCTCTACCGCGAGCCGTGGCTGGCCAAGGCCGTGCACACCCAGGACGCGAGCTACCTCGACGTCATCCACCACGACGACACCGAGTGGAACCCCAGCGACTACGCCTACCACCTGACCCGCCGGGCGCGCGGGCTGCCGCTGTGGTTCTCCCTGGCGGTCAACGGCGCGGCGGCGTACCGGGACGCGGTCGAAGCGGCCCTGTCCCTCACCCGCCGGGCCGCCGACCTGATCCGGGCCGAGCCCCAGCTGGAGCTGATCCGCGACCCGGAGTTGTCGGTGCTGCTCTTCCGCCGCATCGGATGGGGGCCTGCCGACTACGAGGCGTGGTCACAGCGCCTGCTGGAGGCGCAGCTCGCCTTCGTCACGCCGAGCTCCTGGCTCGGCGAGACCGTCGGCCGCCTGGTGTTCCTGCATCCGGCGACGACCGAGGCCATCGTGGAGGACGTCCTCGCCGCTACGCGCTGACAGACCCCAGGGCTCACCCACCCCCTGCTTTGATGCAATGAACGCGGCGTTCTTCCAATAGGTCCGGCACAACGCCGCGTTCATTCGGAAAGAGTCAGCCCGTGTAGTAGGTGTCGGCGACGGTGAAGGCCTCGTCGAGGATGGCCAGGCCGTCCTTGACCTCACCCTCGGTGACGGTGCACGGCGGCACGACGTGCAGCCGGTTGTAGTTGGTGAACGGCAGCAGCCCGCGCTCCTTGCAGGCCGCCACGAGCGCGTTCATCGCGGGCGAGGTACCGCCGTACGGCGCCAGCGGCTCGCGCGTCGCGCGGTCGCTGACCAGGTCCAGGGCCCAGAACACGCCGAGTCCGCGGACCTCCCCGATGACCTGGTGCCGCTCGCCCAGCTCGCGCAGGCCGGGCCCCAGGACGTCTCGGCCGATCGCGGCAGCGTTCTCGACGATGCCCTCCTCCTTCATCGCGTCGATGGTCGCGACCGCCGACGCGCACGCGAGCGGATGCCCGGAGTACGTCAGCCCGCCCGGGAACACCCGCTCGTCGAAAGTCGCGGCGATCTCCCCCGAGATGACGACACCGCCCAGCGGGACGTACCCGCTGTTGACCCCCTTGGCGAAGGCGATGAGGTCGGGGTGCGCCCCCCAGTTCTGGTAGGCGAACCAGGCACCGGTACGTCCGAAGCCGGCCATGACCTCATCCGCGATCCACACGATCCCGTGGCGGTCGCAGATCTCGCGCACCCCCTCGAGGTAGCCCGGCGGCGGGACGATCACGCCGGCCGTCCCGACGATCGACTCGATGAGCACGGCGGCGATGGTCCCCGGCCCTTCGAACTGGATCGTCGCCTCCAGGTGCTGCAGCGCCCGCTCGCACTCCTGCTCGAGGGAGGCCGACCAGAACGGGGAGCGGTACAGGTACGGCCCGTAGAAGTGCACGTGCCCGTCGGCGAACTCGTTGGGCCAGCGGCGCGGGTCGCCGGTCGCCTGGATCGCGGCGCCGGTGTTGCCGTGGTAGCTGCGGTAGAACGACAGCACCTTCGGCCGGCCGGTGTGCAGCCGGGCCATCCGGATCGCGTTCTCGATCGCGTCGGCCCCGCCGTTGGTGAAGAACACCTTGCGGTGGTTGGGCGAGGCTAGGTCGACGATGCGCTTGGCGGCCTCGCCGCGCATGTCGTTCGCGTGCTGGGGCGCGATCGTGGCCAGCCGGGCCGCCTGCTGCTGGATGGCGGCCACGACCTTCGGGTGCTGATGTCCGATGTTGGTGTTGACCAGCTGGCAGGAGAAGTCGAGGAAGCGCCGCCCGTCGTAGTCCCAGACATAGCTGCCCTCCGCGCCGGCGATCACCATGGGCTTCAGGCCGGCCTGGGCGGACCAGGAGTGGAACACGTACTGGCGGTCGAGGGCGTAGACCTCGGCGCCGCGCGCGGGGTCGGGAGCTGGCTGCGTCATGGCCCCAGCCTAGGAGCCGATACCGCGCCGCACGACGGTCAGGCTGTCAGCCCTGAGGGCGGTGCGCCGACACCCTGGCGACAAGATGCTCCCGCACCGCGGGCCACTCCTCGGCGGTCACCGAGAAGAGCACGCTGTCGCGCACCGTCCCGTCCGCCCGACGGTTGAACCGGCGCAGGACCCCCTCGTAGGTCGCCCCGATCCCCGCGATGGCGCGTTGCGAGCGCGCGTTGCGCACGTCGGTCTTGAGCTGCACGCGGCCCATGCCCAGCACGTCGAAGGCGTACGCCAGCAGCTGCAGCTTGGCGTCCGGGTTCACCGCGCTGCCCCAGACGGCCACGGCGTACGCGGTCGCGCCGATCTCGCACCTCGCGTCGCTTGGGCTGACGTCGAGGTAGCTCGACCACCCGACGACGGCACCCGGTCCGAGGGCCCCGACCGCCTGCCGAAGGCGCAGCGTCCACGGGTGGAAGCCCCGCTCGCGCATCCCGCCCAGCACCTCCCCCAGGGCTGCGGCCTCCGCGGGCCGGCCCATCGGCAGGTGCTCCCACACCCGCTCGTCATCGAGCGCCGACCACAGCTGCGGCAGGTCGGCGTCGACCGTCGGCGTCAGGCGGACGACCTCGCCGGCGAGCACGACGTCGGGAGCGGGCGGCCACCTCGCCTCCGGCCAGACCACGTCGTCCGGACGCGGGTCCGGCCGCGGCTCGAAGCTCACAGCAGGGGCTTTCGCACCACGGTCGCATCGCGGCCCGGGCCGACGCCTACGAGCGAGATCGGCCGGCCGAGCATGTCCTCCAGCGCGAGCACGTACCGCTGCGCGTTGACCGGCAGGGCGTCGAACTCACGAACGTCAGCGATGTCCTCCCACCAGCCGGGCAGCTGCTCGTAGACCGGCCGCGCGTGGTGGAAGTCGGTCTGGGTCATCGGGATCTCGTCGTGGCGTACGCCGTCGACGTCATAGGCCACGCACACCGGGACCGTCTCCATCCCGGAGAGGACGTCGAGCTTGGTCAGCACGAAGTCGGTGATGCCGTTGACGCGGGCGGCGTACCGGCCGATCACCGCGTCGAACCACCCGCAGCGGCGTGGCCGCCCGGTCGTGGTGCCGTACTCCCAGCCGGTCTTGCGCAGGCGCTCCCCCCACGCGTCGTGCAGCTCGGTCGGGAACGGGCCCTCACCGACACGGGTCGTGTACGCCTTCAGGATCCCCACCACGGAGTCGATCCGGTTCGGCGGGATGCCCGAGCCGGTGCACGCCCCGCCGGCCGTCGCGTTCGAGGACGTGACGAACGGGTACGTCCCGTGGTCGACGTCGAGCAGCGTGGCCTGCCCGCCCTCGAGCAAGACGGTGCTGCCCTCGTCGAGGGCACGTTCGAGCAGCAGCGAGGTGTCCGCGACCATCGGGCGCAGCCGGTCGACGTAGGCGAGCAGCTCCCCCACGACCTCCTCGACCGCCACCGCGCGACGGTTGTACACCTTCACCAGCAGGTGGTTCTTCTGCTCGAGCGCCGCGGCGACCTTCTGGCGCAGGATGCCGGCATCGAAGAGGTCCTGGACCCGGATGCCGATACGCGACATCTTGTCCGCGTACGTCGGCCCGATCCCGCGCCCGGTCGTGCCGATGCGCCGGCTGCCGAGGAAGCGCTCGGTGACCTTGTCCAGCGTCCGGTTGTACGACGCGATGACGTGCGCGTTGGCGCTGACCACCAGGGGCGAGACGTCGACGCCGCGCGCGGACAGCGCGTCGAGCTCCTGGAAGAGCACCCCGAGGTCGATGACCACCCCGTTGCCGATGACCGGGACGACGCCGGGGGTCAGGATGCCGCTCGGCAGCAGGTGCAGGGCATAGGTCTCCTCGCCCACTACGACGGTGTGCCCGGCGTTGTTGCCGCCGTTGTACTTCACGACGTAGTCGACGGCGCCGCCGAGCTGGTCGGTCGCCTTGCCCTTGCCCTCGTCGCCCCACTGGGCGCCGACGACGACGATGGCAGGCACGGGCCGACAGGGTATCGGGTCGCACTCACCCCAGCCGACGCGCGAGCTCGAGCCCGAGCGCCCGACCCGACAGGTAGGCCGCCTCGACCCGGCTCGGTCCGTGCCAGCCGTCGCCGCACAGCCCGATCGCCTCGTCGAGGTGGAACGGCTCCGGGCGGGGCTCCACCGGCTTGGCGAGCGACCAGCGCATGACGTCGACCCGCTCCGCCGGCTTCGCGATGTGCAGCACGGCGCGCAGCTCGGCCAGCATCGCCGGCGCCGCCCTCTCCGGGTCGTCGAGGTGCCCGGCGGCGAGCACCGGGTGGGAGTGCGCGACGAGCACGGGAGCGCCGTCGCCGCGGCGGCTGCCGTCGTCGGCGACGAAGGTGAGGACCGGTGAGTCGTTGACGAAGACGCCGTCGAGCTGCGGCCAGCAGCGCCGCGGCCAGCGAGCCACGAGGGCGAGGGTCGGCTCCCAGACCGCGTCGGCTGCCTCCCGCGCGGCGGCGTACCGCTCGCTCAGCAGGTCGAGGGCCTGGGGACCGGGCATCGCGAGCACGGCCACCCTCGCCGCTCGTCCGGCCACCGAGGGCGTGCCGGCGCGGGTCGGGCTGACGTCGCTGACGTCGTACGGGTGCTCCACGCCGAGCCCGCGCGCGAGGTCCTCGACGAGGCTGCGCAGCCCGCGCGGCGCCGCGTAGCGGACGGGGCCTGTGCGGGTGCCCTCGATGCCCTCGGGCGTGGCCACGTGGAAGGTGTCGGTCCACGGCCGGGCCAGGCCGCGGGCGAGCCAGTCCTCGACGACGGCGCCGAAGGCGGGGTCGCGCACGGTGAGGTAGGACGCCCCGAGGTCGATCGGGCGGCCGTCGACGGTACGCACCGCCATCCGCCCGCCGATACGGCGGCCACGGTCGAGCACGCGGGGGGCGAGCCCGGCGACGGCGAGCTCGCGGGCGCAGGCGATCCCGGCGATACCGGCCCCGACCACGGTCGGTCGCGGCGGCGGGGTACCCGGCATGCCCCGATCCTCGCGTACCTCGTCCGGTGAGGCATGCCGTGCCCCCGACCCGACGCCGGCCCGCCACCCCGGTCCGCGGGTGGGCGGGGATCCCGGCAGGATGGGGGCATGACCTCTGGCGGCAGCCCGTACCCGGACCTGCTCGGCGGCCCGCCGCCCACCCTGCTCCCGCCCGACCCGGGTGCGGCGGCCCTCGAGGCCGGCACCCAGGCAGAGGCCGTGGCGGCGCAGTACCCCGGCTCGTGCGCGGCGTGGGCGGCGCTGGCCGACCAGGCGTGGCATGCCGGTGACGTGGTGCAGTCGTACGCGTTCGCACGCACCGGCTACCACCGCGGGCTGGACGCCCTGCGCCGAAGCGGGTGGAAGGGGCACGGGCCGGTGCCGTGGTCGCACGAGCCCAACCGGGGCTGGCTGCGCGCCCTGCACGCCCTGGGGCGCGCGGCCCACGCGATCGGCGAGGGCGACGAGGCCGAGCGGTGCGCCATCTTCCTCGTCGAGTCCAGCCCCGAGGCGGCCGACGTCCTCACCTCGGCCTGAGACCACCCTGGTCGCGGTTGGCCCACCCGCCTACCGAGGGCCCAACCACCACCGGGGTGGTGACGCCGCGCGCTGTGGATGACCGCCGCAGCCGGCTGCCGTACGTCGCCAGTCTGTTGTCGTGCATCCGCAGCTGGCGAGCCTCGCCGCCCGCCATGGGGGCACCTTCAGCCGGGAGGACGCGCTCGCCGCCGGCTACACGGCGGCGGAGATCCGCTCGAGGTTGGAGTCCGGGGCCTGGCTGCGGCTTCGGCGGGGTCGGTACGTCTCCGCGGAGCTGGCCGAGACGACGACCGACCCGCTGGCCAGGTACCGGCTCGACTGTTGGGCCGCCCTCGCGGTTCTCGACTCTGCCGTGGCCGTCAGTCACCGCTCCGCGGCACTGCTGCACGGCCTGGACCTGCATCCCACGTCCCGCCAACGCGCCTTGGCCCTGGTCGAGCTCATCCTCCCGGCGGGGCACTCCCGGCGCCGGCCTGGCGTCCTCGGTCACGACCTCCCGCTCGTCGCCGCGGAGGTCACCCACGTGGACCGACTGCCCGTCACGTCCGAGGCACGGACCGGCGTCGATGTCGCCGCCGTCGAGAGCCTGGCGAACGCCACGATCGCGTTGGACTCGCTCCTGAGACGGTGGGCCGCCGACGGCGTCGAACGGCAGGAGGCCCACCTCCGGCTGACGACGGCGGCTGACCGGTGGCCGCGCAAGCACCATCGCCGGATCCATCGCGCCATCGAGTTCGCCGACGGCCGCGCCGAGAGCCCCGGGGAGTCGCTGTCTCGGGTGCTGCTCGCCGGTCAGGGTCTTCCGCCGCCGGACCTGCAGTACATCGTGGCCGGCTACCGCAGCGACTTCGCCTGGCCGGGCGCCCGGACGCTGGGCGAGTTCGACGGTCGCATGAAGTACACCGAACCCGGCGTCCTGTGGGCCGAGAAGCTGCGCGAGGACGCGTTGCGAGCGGCCGGGTGGGAGGTCGCGCGCTGGACGTGGGACCAGATCACGACGAACCCCGCAGCAGTCGCGCAGCGATTGTTCGCGGCGTTCCGCCGGGGCTCCCGGCATGCGGGCTGACCGCACGAGACCACCCTGGTGGTGGTTGGCCACGCGGACTCGGCGTGGTCAACCACCACCCACGTGGTCTCGCGATCAGGTGATCCTGGTACCGGCGGACCGGAGGTCATTGGCGGCTTCGACGATCCGCGCCGCCATGCCGGCCTCCGCGGCCTTGCCGTACGACCGGGGGTCGTACTGCTTCTTGTTGCCGACGTCGCCATCGACCTTGAGGACCCCGTCGTAGCTCTTGAACATGTGGTCGGCGATCGGTCGGGTGAAGGCGTACTGGGTGTCGGTGTCGATGTTCATCTTGACCACGCCGTAATCGAGCGCCTCGCGGATCTCCGACAGCAACGAGCCGGAGCCGCCGTGGAAGACCAGGTCGAAGGGCTTGTCGACGCCGTACTCGGCCCCCACCGCGTCCTGGATGTCCTTGAGGATCGACGGGCGCAGGACGACGTTGCCGGGCTTGTAGACCCCGTGGACGTTGCCGAAGGTCGCCGCGACGAGGTAGCGGCCACGTTCGCCGAGACCCAGGCGCTCCGCGGTGGCGAGGCCGTCCTCCGGCGTGGAGTACAGCTTGGCGTCGTGCTTGGCCTGCACGCCGTCCTCCTCGCCCCCGACCACGCCGATCTCGATCTCGAGCACGATGTGCGCGGCCGCCGTCTTGTCGAGCAGCTCGTCGGCGATGTCGAGGTTCTCCTTCAGCTCCACCGCCGAGCCGTCCCACATGTGCGACTGGAACAGCGGCTCCTGGCCGCGCGCCACCCGCTCGGTGGAGATCGCCAGCAGCGGGCGGAGGAAGCCGTCGAGCTTGTCGACGGGGCAGTGATCGGTGTGCAGCGCGATGTTGACGGGATAGGCCTTCGCGACCTCATGGGCGTACGCCGCCAGCGCACTCGCCCCGACGACCATGTCCTTCACCGGCTGGCCAGAGGCGAACTCCGCGCCGCCCCACGACACCTGGACGATGCCGTCGCTCTCGGCCTCGGCGAACCCGCGGATCGCGGCCACGATGGTCTGCGAGGACGTGCAGTTGACCGCGGGATAGGCGAATGCGCCGGCCTTGGCGCGGTCGAGCATCTCGGCGTACACCTCGGGGCTGGCGATGGGCATGGCTGGACTCCTCGCGGGGACATCGGCACCGGTACGCCGCCTCCGGGCGACCCCGGCCGGACGGCGCAAGCGTCATCCTCGCACGTCGCGACGCCCCGCCACCGCGCCCCGGCCCGGCGGCAAGTCACCGCACTCCGGCTCTGCCGCACCCCCTCACCGCACCCGGGTCTGTCGCAATGAACGGTCTTCGCGCGCGGGCGCCGGTGCGGCGCTGGGCGTGACTGCGGGTGGACCGAACCGCGGGTCAACCGGGAAACTGACCGAAGACGTGGCGGCGCACCCAGGCGTGCATCGCCACCGCCGCGGCCGCGCCGGCGTTGATCGAACGGGTCGAGCCGAACTGGGCGATCGAGAGGACCGCCGCGGACCGCTCCCGCGCCTCGGCGGACAACCCCGGCCCCTCCTGCCCGAACAGCAGGACGCAGCCGCGCGGCAGGTCGTAGGTCTCCAGCGGCACCGCGCCCGGCAGGTTGTCGACGCCCAGCAGCGGGAGTCCGGCATCCGCCGCCCACGCCGCGAGGGCGTCTACGTCCTGGTGGTGCCGCACGTGCTGGTACCGGTCGGTCACCATCGCGCCGCGGCGGTTCCAGCGCCGCCGGCCCACCACGTGCACCTCGGCGGCCAGGAAGGCGTTGGCGGTCCGTACCACCGACCCGATGTTGAAGTCGTGGGCGAAATTCTCCACCGCGACGTGAAAGGGGTGCCGGCGCCGGTCGAGGTCGGCGACGATCGCCTCGAGGCGCCAGTACCGGTAGCCGTCCACCACGTTGCGGCGGTCGCCGTGGGCGAGCAGGTCGGGGTCCAGGCGAGAGTCGTCCGGCCACTCACCGGGCCAGGGCCCCACCCCCGTCGCAGGGTCGGCGGAGTCGGCAGGGTCGCGCGGCGCATGGTCGGCGCACATGGAACGCACAGTCTCCCCGGATAGCCTTCCGGCGTGCACCTTGCGGCCGAGCTCGCCCTGCTCGGGTGGCTGTCCCCCGATCACCTGCTCGGCAGTTTCGGGCTGCTCGGCCTGCTCGCCGTCATCTTCGCGGAGTGCGGGCTGCTCGTCGGATTCTTCCTGCCCGGCGACACTCTGCTGTTCACGGCGGGGGTGCTGGTCCGCAAGGGCAGCTTCGACCACCCCCTCTGGTACGTCATCGCGCTGGAGTTCCTCGCCGCCGTCGCCGGCAACCTCGTCGGCTACCTCATCGGCTATCGAGCCGGCCCCGCGGTCTTCCGCAACCACGACGCCCGGATCTTCCGTCCCGAGTACGTCCGCCGGACCGGCGAGTTCTTCCAGCGGTGGGGCAGCTGGGCCATCGTCCTGGCGCGGTTCGTCCCGGTCATCCGCACGTTCGTGGCGGTCATGGCGGGCGCCGCTCGGATGAACTTTCGCACCTTCGCCATCTTCAGCGTCATCGGCGGCGCGCTCTGGACGACAGGCGTGACCTGCCTCGGGTACGCCTTCGGCAACGTCGCCCTCATCGCCGACCACGTCGAGCTGATCCTGCTGGCCGGCGTGGCCTCCTCGGTGGTGCCGATCGGCTGGCACTACTGGCGGACCCGTCCGGCCTCCTCAACCGGCTGAGCCGAGCCGACCGACGACGCCCCCTCCCCACGCGACCCGGAGCACGGCCCGCACGACGGCCGACGGGGCCCGAGGCCGGCCGAGCCGGGGTCAGGCAGTGGCCGGCGGCTCGGGTGGAGGGGGCGGCGCCGACGGCGTCGTGGCTCCCGGAGGCGGTGCGGCGTAGGTCGGCCCGCCCGCGCCGCCATCCCCGGGACCGGGGGCAGGTGCGGTGGGTCCGGCTGCCGGCGGGCCGGCGTACGGCGTCCCGGTCGCCATACTCCCGAACGACACCTGCGGCACCGCCCGGGTCTCCTCGTCGTTGGCCTCGAAGTACTCGGCCGCGGTGAAGTGGAACATCGAGGCGATGAAGTTGCTCGGGAACGCCTGGATGCGCGTGTTGTACGCCCGTACGTTGGCGTTGTAGAAGCGCCGGCCGGCGGCGATCCGGTCCTCGATCTCGGCCAGCTGGCTCTGCAGCTGCTGGAAGAGCGAGCTCGCCTTGAGGTCCGGGTAGGCCTCGGCCACCGCGAACAGCTGGCGCAGGGCGCCGGTGAGGACGTTCTCCTGCTCGGCCTGCTGCGCCGGGGACGAGCCCGGGGCGGCGGCCGCCGCACGTGCCGCGGTGACCGCCTCGAAGGTGCCGCGCTCGTGGGCGGCGTAGCCCTTGACCGTCTCGACCAGGTTCGGGACCAGGTCGTGGCGGCGGGTCAGTTCGACGTCGATCTGGCGCCAGGACTCCTGCACCAGGTTGCGCTGCCGGACGAAGCGGTTGTAGGAGACGACGGCGCCGAGCAGGAGGAGGACGACGACGCCGAGCACGATCCAGACCACGGGACTCACGGTGCGCTCCCTCCACCGGTACCTCCGGCTGGCTGCTGGGGATCGTATCCGTGGTCGTGCCACACGAACGATGGGACACCGGCCACCACCTTGCTCAGGTGGTCCAGGCGCTGAAGCACGTCGACGGGGGAGAACGCGCCCGTCGCCCACGACAGGATGTCGGTGCCCTCGATGCGCCAGGCGAGGTGCGGCGCCGCCAGCAGCATCTCCATGGTCCGCGGCGTGAGCACGTCCGAGGCGAACTTCGGGTCGGGGCTGGTCACCGTGAACGCCCGGTTGAAGTCCTCGGACTCGAGGTCGATGTCGTGGCCCATCCCGACCGCCTGAGCGGCCCGTCGCAGCACGCTCTCGCCGGTGACCTGCAGCGTCGGCAGGTACGTGGGGAGCCCGAGGGCGACGACGCCGAAGGTGTGGGTGGTGCGGTTGGTACGCCCGTTGGCATCCGTCGACGTCGTCTCGTAGGAGTAGTCGAAGCCCACGAACGCTGCGCCGCGCCACTCCCCGCTCATCACGTTGCGTGCTCGACGCCGTTCGCCGGTGCCGAACGGGTGCCCCTGCCACCGGTCGACGTACTGCGGAGCCTCCGCGACGTAGCTCCAACCGCGATCGACGCAGAACTGCTCGACGGCCTTGATCCGCTTCTGGTTGTTCAGGTAGCCGATCACCACGAAGGCCGCGCCGACCACGAGGAAGACGACGAACACCAGCGGGGAGGCGTTGCTCATACCGTCCAGTGTCGACCCGTCACGGCACGGACTGGAGCGGCCCCACCGCCTCGCTCACCGAGGGGTGCCCGGTCCCGGGGTCACGCCGCGGGTAGACGCTGCGGGGCCGGGCTCCGGCGGCCGAGACTCAGGCCAGGGCCAGGCTCCAGCCGCCGAGGCTCAGGCGAGGCCGAGGTCGGCGAGGGTGAAGGCCGCCCGGTACGTCAGCCCGGCAGCCGCGACCGCCGCCGCCGCCCCCCGCTCGACGATGACGGCGACACCCACCACCTCGGCGCCCGCCTCGCGCAGCGCCGAGACCGCGGTCAGCACCGACCCGCCCGTCGTCGAGGTGTCCTCGACCGCCAGGACGCGCCGCCCGGCGACGTCCGGTCCCTCGATGCGCCGCTGCAGCCCGTGCGCCTTGCCCTCCTTGCGCACGACGAAGGCGTCCAGCCGGGCGCTCCGGCGCGCCGCCGCGTGCAGCATGGCCGTCGCCACCGGATCCGCGCCCAGGGTGAGCCCGCCGACCGCGTCGTAGCCCAGGTCCGCGGTGAGGTCGAGCATGACGTCACCGACCAGGGGGGCCGCCTCGCCGTCGAGGGTGATGCGGCGCAGGTCGACGTAGTAGTCGGCCTCCCGCCCGCTGGACAGCACGACTCGGCCGTGGACGACGGCCTTGCGCGTGATGTGGTCGAGGAGCTGTGCCCGTACGTCGCTCACGGGGCGCCACGCTATCCGCGTGCGGCAGGCTGGCCGGCGTGGCCGTCGTCTTGTGCCCCTCGCCCCTGACCCGCGCGATCGCCTGGGGCGCGCTGGGGGAACGGCTGGTCCGGTTCGGCCACGAGGTGGTGATCGCCGATCCCACCGATGACGACGACCCGCCGTACGCCATCCGCTGGATCGCCGGGTGCGCCGGGGTGGCCGACGTGACGGGACGGCTCGCCCTCGTCGGCCACAGCGGCGCGGGGCCCCTGCTCCCACGGCTGGGCGCCGCCCTGCGGGCGAGGGGACGAACGGTCGCGGCGTACGTGTTCCTCGACGCCTCACTGCCGCGGGAGCGTCCCGGCAACCGACTGGACCTGCTCGCCGTCGAGGACGACGCGTTCGCCGCGCAGCTGCGTGACCAGCTCGCCGCGGGCGGGCGCTTCCCGGCGTGGAGCGATGCCGACCTCGCCGGGGAGGTAACGGATCCCGAGTCCCGGCGCGCGCTCCTCGCCGGTCTGCGCCCGCGCGGGAAGGCGTTCTTCGACGAGCCGCTGCCGACCGCCGGCGACGGGGAGCCAGGTGGATGGCCGGACGCGCCGGTCGGCTACCTGCTGACCTCCCCTGCCTACGAACGCGTGGCACGTATCGCGGCCTCGCGCGGCTGGCCGGTCGTGGAGCACCCTGGAGGGCACTTCGCCGCCCTCGCCGACCCGGACGGCACCGCCGCCGCGCTCGACCGGCTGCTCAGCGCCCTGCACGCCCCCTGACCTGCACCCACCGCCCGCATCGCCCCCGCGCCCGAAGCCGACCATCCGCCGCCCGTTCTGCAGAAGTCCCTTTCGTCCCCTTTCCGCGGGCGGATCGACCGGACAAATGGGACTTCTGCAGAACGCGGTACGGCAGAAGTCCCATTTGTCCCCCTCCAGGGGTGGCAAGAACCGGACATATGGGACTTCTGCAGGGAAGCCGCTGGGGGACGGCTTGGTGGGAAGAGCCAGGGGACGGCTTGGTGGGAAGAGCCAGGGGGACGCGGCTTGGTGGGAAGCCGCTGGGGGGACGGCTTGGTGGGAAGAGCCAGGGGGCGACGGTGGGGACCGCCTCCCCCCTCCAGGAGGCGGTCCCCACCGCGCGGCGCCCTCAGCGCTCGAGCTCGTCGAGCAGCTGTAGGGCGACCTGGGTGTCAGGGGGCAGGCCCTCGACCCAGATCCGCGGTGGGCGGCGCACGACCACGCCCAGGCCGGCCCGGCCCACCCGGTCCTCGACCGCGTCGCGCAGGCGCGCCAACGCGGGATTCAGCTCATCGTCACGGCGAGCGAGCGCCACGAAACGCCCGCCGGGCAGGGCGGCCAGCGGGTCGCCGCCGTCGAAGACCTCAGCCATCGCCGCACCCAGGACGCACGCCCGCGCCATCCGCTGCCACGGGTGGGTCTCCGCGAGGTGGGCGTCGAGCACCACCAGGCAGTGGGTGAGGTTCACCGGCACGTGGGTGCGCGCCGCGCGAGCGTAGGTCTCCTTCAGCCGCAGCCGCAGATAGGACGCCGTCGCCAGACCGGTCAGCGGGTCCTCGCAGGCGCGGGCCCGGACCGGCGAGACGCCGGCGTCGACCCAGCCCTCGGCCAGCGCGCGGACGACCCCGAGCGGCGGCTCGCCGCGCCCAGCGGCCGTGTACAGCGCCGCGAGGTCGTCGAGCGCCTCCGAGAGCCCGACCCCGACGGCGGCCCGCGCGCGGCCCAGCCGGTCCGCGGCCGGTACGGCGTCCCGGCCCTCGGCGACCGCCTCGGCCAGCGCGTCGACCGCCGGGTCGTACCAGTCCGAGGGGCGCGCCCAGGCGACGTCGAGGCTGCCCAGGCGCCAGCGCTCGAGCAGCTCGTCGACGGAGGTGACGACGCTCGGGGCGCGCTCGATACGGAGATCCACGCCGAGGAGACAGCCCGAGCGGCGCTTCATGACGCGGGTCCGGCTGCTCTGTTCGGGTGAACCGGTGGGTCTCACCCTCAGGGAAGGCACCCGGTGACTCAGCGTCCGCGTTTGGAAACCCGATGCGACCAAGGGACCCTGGTGTGGGTCGGCCGCCGCGCGCGCCGTACCGACCGACACCCAGGGTCGGCCGAGAGGAGGAGGCCTTCGTGAGCCAGCAGCCGGGCATCACCGCGGACGCGGTGGGTCCGAGCGACGCCGAGCTCATCACGGCCGTCCGCGCCGGCGACGCCGAGGCCTTCGGCCAGCTCTACACCCGCCACGAGGCGGCCGCCCGCGGCCTGGCCCGCCAACTGGTACGTGACCCGGCCGAGGCGGAGGACCTCGTGTCGGAGTCCTTCGCCAAGATCCTGCAGGTCTTGCAGGCCGGCGGCGGGCCCGATGCCGCCTTCCGCGCGTACCTGTACACGACGGTCCGACGCGTCGCCTACGACCGGACCAAGGCCGGCGGACGGGTCCGGCCGACCGACGACCTCAGCCCGTACGACCCCGGGGTCCCCTTCGTCGACCCCGCCCTCGAGGGCCTCGAGAAGACCCTGGTGGCGGAGGCGTTCCGGACGCTCCCCGAGCGCTGGCAGGCGGTCCTGTGGCACACCGAGGTCGAGGGGCTGTCCCCCGCCCAGGTCGGGGTACTGCTCGGGCTGACCCCCAACGGCGTCTCCGCGCTCGCCTACCGGGCTCGCGAGGGCCTGCGGCAGGCCTACCTCCAGCAGCACCTGCTCGGTGAGGTCCCCGACGGCTGCGCCGCCGTGCACGACAAGCTGGGGGCCTACGCCCGCGGCGGACTCTCGCGACGCGAGACCGCCCAGGTGGACCAGCATCTCGAGGGATGCCCCAAGTGCCGCGCGCTGGTCCTGGAGCTCACCGACGTCAGCCACGGCATGCGCGTCGTCATCGGTCCGCTGGTCCTGGGCACCGCCGGGATCGCCGCCCTCAAGGCGGGTCTGCTCGGTGCTGGGGTGGGCGGGGTGCTGCACGGGGCCGCCACGGCCCACGCGGGGTCGGCCACCGCCACCGCCTCGGGTCCGGTGCGCTGGGTCACGCGCGCCGGCCAGGGGATCTCCTCCGCCGGTACGCCGGCGGTTGCCGCCAGCGTCGCCGCCGTCCTCGTGGTCGGCGTCGCGAGCGTGGTCACCGCCGCCGGGCTGCTCACGAACCACCACAAGGCGACGCTGGACGCCGTGTCCGAGCCCCGCACCGTCGCCTCCTCGGCGGCCTCGGGTGGGAACGCGGGCTCGGGCGGTGGGCTTCGCGTCGTGACCGGCGGCTCGACCGGGTCCGGCGGATCGACCGGGTCCGGCGGATCGACCGGCTCCGGCGGCTCCGGGTCAGCAGGCCCCGGGTCGGGCAGCTCGGCCGGTGTACCGCCGGTCCTGCCGCCGCCGTCCTCGTCGTCCTCGTCGTCCTCATCGTCCCCCTCGTCCTCCTCGCCGGCACCCTCCTCCGCGTCACCGACGTCGTCGGCCAGCCCGTCGGCCTCCTCCAGCCAGTCCGCGTCGGCCTCCCCGACACCCACCGGCTCCGGGCACTCCAGCGGCTCGCCCAGCCCGACGAGCAGCCCCACCAGCAGCCCGACCAGCACGGCCTCACCGAGCGGCTCGCCGACGCCCAGCTCGTCCCTCTCGGGCGGCGGGTCGGACTCGCCCAGCCCGTCCCCCACCGACAGCGGCAGCGCCTCGCCGAGCACGTCGCCCATCGGGTCGTCGTCCCCCTCCGCCAGCCCGACCACCTCCGCGACGGCCCTCGCCGTCAATCTCGAGCCGCTCGGCGACCTGGTCGCGGGCCACGACGGCATGGTCGGCTTCACCCTGTCGGCGAGCGGCTCCGATCCCGCGACGGGACTCACGGCGAGCGTCGTCCTGCCGCCGGGCGTCTCGCTCACCGGTACGGCCGTACGCTCCGGCTCCGGCTACGGCGTGGGCGCCGTCCTCGCCGAGCCTTTCGTCGTCTCGGGTGAGTGGATCTGCACGGGCACGACGGGCACCGTGACCTGCACCGGGCCGGACCTGGCACCCGGTGACTCCTCCAGCGTCTACCTTGCGGTACGCGCCGCCGCCGGTTCGGCCGGCACCACCCCGGTGAGCGTCACGGTGAGCGGCACCGGGCTCACCCCGGTGACCGCGACCGGCACCGCGGGCGTCGCCGCCACCGGCCTGTCCGCGCGGTGGGCGGGGCGCGGCCACCTCGGTGTGACCGAGGTCGGCGCACCGCTGCTGACCTGTCCCGCGAGCGCCAAGGGATGTGCCGACGCCAGGGCCGGGCGCGGTGACACCCTCAACAACGACTCGTGGGGCATGGTGCCGGTCGACACCGACACCGACCCGACCACGACCGACTCCTCCAGCACCACGTTGGGCCTCCCGGCCAACGGCCACGTGGTCTTCGCCGGACTGTACTGGTCCGGGAGCACGCCCAAGGGGGCGGACGACGCCACGCTGGGCAGCGTCCGGCTGACCGACCCGAGCGGGACCCAGAGCGACGTCACCGCCGAGCGCGTGGACCGCGCGAGCACCGCCCAGGGCCAGGACTACCAGTCCTTCGCCGACGTGACCGACCTGGTCGAGGCGGGCGGGGCGGGCACGTGGACGCTGGCCGACGCAGGGGTGTCCCCCGGCGCGACGCACTACGCGGGCTGGTCCCTGGTCGTCGTCTACGGCGACGCGACCCGGCCCGAGGGCAAGGTGAGCGTGTTCGAGGGCTTCGAGCCGGTGACCCCGACCGCACCGGTCTCGTTCACCGTCGCCGGCACGGCCGGCGAGGCGGCGCGGATCGGCCTGGTCGCCTGGGAGGGCGACGCGGGCATCACCGGCGACAGCATGAGCCTCGACGGAACGGCGCTCACCCCGACGTCCGGCCACGAGGACGCGAACAACGTCGCGGACTCGACGGCCACCGGCGCCAGCGACGCCAACAGCTTCGGTACCGACGCCAAGGCACTGTCCGGGGCAACCTTCGCCGCCGACGAGGCGACCCTGGTCGCGACCACCAAGCAGGACGTCTTCCTCGTCGGGGTGATCACCGTCTCGGCGGCCGGCTGAAGCTCGGAACCCGACCGCCCACCCGGGCGTCTCACGGGGAGACGACGGGGGGAACGAGGATGCGCGGGACCGGCCGACTGCCTTGGCCGGCCCTGGCCTTGCTCGCCCTGGGGTTCAGCGCCTGCGCCACGGGCGAAGGCGCGACCGGAGCGGTACGCCTGACCGGTCGCGCCCGCACCCTCCCGGTCGGCACGCTCACCGCCAGCGACGTCGGCGCGGCCCAGCGGGCGTTCGGGCTCGACGTCTTGAGCGCCCTGTGCCACACCACCCACTCGGCGAACCTCACCCTCTCGCCCGCGAGCCTGGCCGACCTGCTCGGCCTGCTCGACGCCGGCGCCGGGGGCGTGACGCGCCACCGGCTGGCGCACCTCCTGCACCTGCCGGCGTGGGGTCAGGACCTGATCGCCGCCCAGCAGGCCCGTACCCGGTCGCTGGCGGCGCTGGCGAGCGACCCGCACGCCCGGGTCCTCGTGAGCAACCACGTGTGGGCGCAGGCAGGCGCCCGGCCTCAGCAGACCTACCTCGACGACATCCGCACCGCCTTCGACGCCGATCTGCGCACCGTGGACTTCGCCGGAGCGCCGGCGGCGGCGACGGACTCGATCAACGCCGCGGTGGACCACGACACCGAGGGGCTGATCCCCACGCTGTTCGACCGGCCGCTCGACGCCGGCACGGTCGACGTCCTCACGAACGCGGTCTACCTCGACGCCAGGTGGCAGCAGGCCTTCGACCCGCACTCCGACGACGCGACCTTCACCACGGCAGCCGGCCCCGTGACGGTCCCCATGATGTCGACGACCCAGGTCTTCGACTGGACCGCGGCCGACGGCTGGCAGGCGGCCACCCTGCCCTACCAGGGCGGCACGCTCAGCGCGGTGGCGATGCTGCCTCCCGAGGCGAGCTCCGCCTGCACGGTCCCGTCGGCGAGCGCCCTCGACACGCTGCTCGGCCGAGCGATGGCGAGCACGACCGTGCGGCTGCCCCGCATGCGCCTCGAGCAGACCCACCAGCTCCTGCCGACCCTGACCCGGCTCGGACTGCCGGCGGACGGGGACTACTCAGCGATCCATCCCGGCGCCTTCCTCAGCCAGGTCGTGCAGAAGGTCGTCGTCGAGGTCGACGAGTCGGGGACACGTGCAGCGGCCGCGACCGGCGGGGCCATGGCGACCTCGGCGCGCCTGGACCAGCATCACCTGAGCTTCGACCGACCGTTCCTGTTCCTCGTGCGCGACACCGCAACGGGGTCCCCGCTGTTCCTGTCCTGGGTCGGTGACCCCACCCGCAGCTGATCACCTCAGCGGCGGTGCAGGGCCCGTACGTCGTCGACGGTGTCTGCCTGCTCCGCGGACTTGTCCGGGCGATGCCGCACCACGCGCGCGAAGCGCAGCGCCATCCCGCCCGGATAGCGCGAGGAGGTCTGCACGCCGTCGAAGGCGACCTCCACGACGAGCTCCGGGCGGACCGTCACCACCCAGTCACTCCGGTCGATGGCGAGAGCGAGCAGCCGCTCGGTCTGCCATCGCAGCATCTCGTCGGTCAGGCCCTTGAACGTCTTGCCCAGCATCACGAATCCGCCCGTCGAGGGGTCGCGCGCGCCGAGGTGCAGGTTGGAGAGCCAGCCACGACGACGCCCAGACCCCCACTCCGCCGCGAGCACCACGAGGTCGAGGGTGTGCACCGGCTTGACCTTCACCCAGGCGGCACCGCGACGGCCCGCGTCGTAGCGCGCATCGACCGCCTTGACGAGCACGCCCTCGTGGCCACGTCCGAGGGCCTCGTCGAGGAACGCCGCGGCGATCTCGTTGTCGTCGGTGACCAGCCGGGGGACGAGCAGCCCCGACGGCGCGACCGACGCCAGCGCCTGGTGGCGGACCGCCGCCGGCAGGGACAGCAGGTCCGCCCCGTCGAGGTGCAGCGCGTCGAAGACGTACAGCGTGAGCGGTGTCTCCCGCCGTGCCCGCTCGAGGTCGATCCGCGAGCCGACGCGCGATCCGGTTACCTGGAACGGGCGCGGGCGACCGTCCGGGTGCACCGCGATGGCCTCGCCGTCGAGCACCGCGCTGCGCAGGGGCAGGGCGCGCACGGCGTCGACGATCTCCGGCAGCCGGTCGGTGACGTCGTCGAGCGTGCGCGTGAAGACTCCCACGTCGGAGCCGTCGCGGTGGATCTGCACGCGGATGCCGTCGAGCTTCCACTCCACCGCCGCGCGACCCACCCGGCCGAGGGCCTCGGCCACCGTCGGGGCGCTCTGGGCGAGCATCGGCTGGACCGGCCGGCCGACCTCCAGGTGGAAGGCCCGCACCGCGGCCGCCGCGTCGGCGCCCGACTCCAGCACGGCGGCCGCGACCGGCCCGGGGCTGCCGCGCAGCATGACGGCACGGCGTACGTCCGGTGCGGGCAGGCCGGCCGCCCTCGCGAGCGCGTCCACCACGAGGGACTCCAGCGCCCCCTGGCGCAGCTCGCCCCGGGCGAGCCCGGACAGGAAGGCCTGCTCCGGGGCGGTCGCGGCGCCGAACAGCTTCTCGAGCAGGACCCGGCGGGTGCTCACCGCGCCGGGACCGGACACCTGCGCGATGTCCCGGAAGGCCGTGTCGACCTCGGCCACGGTGAGCGTGGCCCGCTCGGCCGGTAGCGGCAGGTCGCGCAGCGTGGCCCAGCCGACCCCCGTCCGTCGTTGCCGCAGCTCGCCCGACAGGAACGCGACCGTGGTCTCGACCTCCTCGGGCGCGGCGTCGTGCAGCGCCGCCGCCAGGAGCTCCACCTTGCGCGAGCGCGCGGACGTCGCGGCAACGTCGGCGGAGGTCTCGGCGAGCCTGGCCAGGAGCACGGTCCTCAGTCCGCCGCGGGCCGGCGGTTGCGGTAGTAGTAGCGCGACACGACCGCCGACGGCAGGTACCGGGCGAGGGTGGCCGCCGTCTTGTACCGCAGGTCGGGAACCGAGCGGACCCGCCCGCGCGCGAGGTCGCGCAGCGCGGCGTCGACGACCGGGTCGACGTCCAGCCAGGCCCACGAGGGCAGCCGGCTCATGTCCAGGTGGGCCCGCTGGTGGAACTCCGTGTGCACGAACCCGGGCTCGAGCGCCATCAGGCGCACCCCGCGAGCGGCGACCTGCCGGGCCAGGCCGGTCGTGAAGGAGCTGACCCAGGACTTCGCTGCGTTGTACGTCCCAGCCGGGACGTAGGCCCCCACCGACGAGACGTTGACGACCGCGCCCGAGCCCCGCTCGAGCATGCCGGGCAGCGCGGCCCTGGTCAGCAGCAGGACGGCACGCACCAGCACGTCCAGCTCGCGCTCGAGGTCCTCGGGGCTCGAGTGCACGAAGGAGGTCCCCAGCGTGAAGCCCGCGTCGTTCACCAGCAGGTCGACCGGGTGGGCGGGATCGGCGAGCCGCTCCACGACGCGTGCCACGTCCTCCCGCGTCGCCAGGTCGGCCACGAGCACGTCGACGTCGCCCCCGAACCGGTGGGCGAGGTCCGCCGCGGTGGCGTCGAGCCGGGCGCTGTCGCGAGCGACGAGGACGAGGTCGTAGCCGTCGGCGGCGAGCCGCCGGGCGAAGCCTGCTCCGATGCCCGACGTCGCCCCGGTGACGAGCGCGGTCGATGTGGCCATGTCCCCACCGTGGCACGGTGGGGTGACGACGGCCACGCCGGTACCGAGGAGGCTGAGGTGGGAGCCGACCGATCCGCGGCACCGGATCCCCTCACCTGGGCTTGGGACGCCCTGCGTGGTCTCGGCCGGTTCCCCACCGCCGATCCGGTCGAGGTCAAGGACCGCCCCTGGTCACGCGTGGTCCGGCTGCCGACCGGCGCGGGACCCGTGTGGCTGAAGGTCAACCGGGGCGGGACGACATACGAGCCCGCCCTCGTCAGCCTGCTCGCGCACCTCGTGCCCGGGGCCGTGGAGGCACCCCTGGCGTCACGGGGGCCGTGGTGGCTGTCCGCCGACGGCGGGCCGACCCTTCGCGCGAGCCGGGGAGACGCGCCGCTCACCGGGCAGGAGATGGCGGCGGTACTGGCCGAGTACGCCGTGCTCCAGCAGGCCAGCGCCGAGGCCCTGCCCACGCTCCTCGACGCCGGCGTCCCCGACCTGCGCCCCGAGCACCTGCCGTCGCTGCTGCGCGGCCTGCTCGACGACCAGGAGTGGATGCGGGTCGGGTTGGAGGGAGGGATGCCTGAGACGACCTACCGGCGCCTGCTGGCCCGTCTCCCCGAGGTGGACGAGGCCTGCGAACGGCTCGCCGGCTCGCCGGTACCGATGTGCGTGCAGCACGACGACCTGCATGACAACAACGTCTTCGCTGGCACGGACGCCGGCGGGACGCGGTCCTACCGCATCTTCGACTGGGGTGACGCGAGCGTCGGTCATCCCTTCGCCACGCTCCTGGTCAGCCTCCGCAGCTTCGCCACCGCGCGCTCGGTGCCGGTCGACGACCCGGCGGTGCTCGCCCCGCGTGACGCCTACCTGGCGTGCTGGTCGGAGCTGGCGTCGATGGAGGACCTGGCGGCCGACGCCGACCTGGCCGTCCGCTTGGCGCCCATCGGACGCGCGCTGTCGTGGCGGCGCGCGCTGCTCGACGCCGAGGGCGCCGAGCGGGCGCGGTGGGGCGCAAACGTCTGGGGCTGGCTGGAGGAGCTCTTAGTCTGAGCCAGTGGAGCCGTCTTCGCGGGTGGGGTCAGGACAGCTGCGCCGAGCCCGCGGCGCGCTGCGGACGCACGGACTCGGGACGACGATCTTCGCCGAGATGTCGGCCCTTGCGACCGCGACCCGCTCGGTCAACCTGGGCCAGGGGTTCCCCGACAGCGACGGCCCCGAGGAGGTCGTGGACGCGGCGATCGAGGCGATCCGGGCCGGGATGAACCAGTACCCGCCGGGCCCGGGGATCCCCGAGCTGCGCGAGGCCGTCGCCCACCACCGGCAGCGGTTCACCGGCCTGGCGTATGACCCGGACACGGAGGTCCTCGTCACCACCGGCGCCACCGAGGCGATCGCGGCGGCGCTCCTCGGCCTGGTCGACCCGGGTGACGAGGTCGTCGTCCTGGAGCCCTACTACGACTCCTACGTCGCCTGCATCGGCTTCGCCGGGGCGCTCCGGAGGCCGGTCACGCTCCGGCCGCCGACGTACGACCTCGACGTCGACCAGCTGCGCGACGCGGTCACCGACCGGACCCGGCTGCTCCTGCTGAACACCCCGCACAACCCGACCGGCGCGGTGCTCTCCCGCGAGGAGCTGGAGGCGGTGGCGGCGCTCGCCGTCGAGCGGGACCTGGTCGTCGTCGTGGACGAGGTCTACGAGCACATGACCTATGAGCGCCCGCACGTCGCGGCTGCGACGCTGCCCGGCATGCGGGAGCGCACCCTGTCGTTCGGCTCGGCCGGCAAGACGTTCTCGATGACCGGCTGGAAGATCGGGTGGGTGACCGGTCCGGCGGACCTGGTGGCCGCGGTGCGCACGGTCAAGCAGTTCCTGACCTACACCTCCGGTGCGCCGTTCCAGCCGGCCGTCGCGCGTGGGCTGCGGCTGCCGGACGAGTACTTCACCGGCCTAGCCTCGACGCTGCGGGGCAAGCGAGACCGGCTCTGCGCCGGCCTGGCCGGGCTCGGACTCGAGGTGCACGTGCCGCGAGGCACCTACTTCGCGACGACCGACGTACGGCCGCTGGGCTACGCCAGCGGCCTCGACTTCTGCCGCGAGCTGCCCGGCCGGGCCGGTGTGGTGGCCATCCCCCACGCCGTCTTCTGGGACGACCAGGAGATCGGCGGACCGCTGGTGCGCTGGGCCTTCTGCAAGGCCGACCTCGTCCTGGACGAGGCCGTCGCCCGGCTGGCGACGGCGTTCGGCTGAGGGCGCGTACGTCGGCCCCGGACGACCGGGGGTTACCCCTGAGCGCGAAGGCTCACGACGGCCAGGGACGCGCCTACGGCGAGGGCGGCGAGCCCCCAGTGCAGCGGCGACGTGCCGATACCGGTGACCAGGTCGTTCCAGCGCGACCCTGCGATGGCCTGTCGCCAGCCGACATCCAGCTCGGACATCCTCGACTGCACCGCGGTGGCGGTGAATCCGGTGACCGAGGCCAGCAGCGAGAAGAGGACGGCGCAGTAGACATTGCGCTCGTCCGCTCGCCCTCCGACAACGCGGATCGACGCCCCCACGAAGCCGCCGACGACCACGGAGAGGGCAGCCAGCTCGCCCCCAGTGAGACGCGCAAGCAGCAGCCAACAGGCCGTACCGAGAACGGCCGCCCCGGCTGCCGCAACCGGGGCCAGCGCCGCAGCCGACACGGGCGCCGGTTCGTCGACGGACCGTGGGTAGCGCTGGGCCGGGGTCGGGCCGGCGCCGGTGGACCCGTGCCGCGGACCCGACGGCCGGGGCTGGTCGGCCGCGGGCAGACGCACCGGGTCGGGCCCCTGTGCCGGCGGCAGCCCGGGTGCCTCCGGCCACGCCCACAACCCGGCGAGAGGGTCCACCGGTGCCGCAGGGCCGACCGCGACCTCTGCGGGCGCGACCGCTGGCTCGACGTCGGCCCCGGTTCGTGCGTGACGCATGAGGCCTCTTTCGCTGAAGGCCTCTGAGGCCTCTCGACGGTGGTATCCGTTCGATCATGGATCGACTCGGATGCTCGACCCCTTGAGGTCTGCCGTCAGCGGCGGACGAGCCGCACCGCGGTCAGCACGGCGAGCACCAGGAACAGCCAGTTCAAGGGATCCGACGAGAGATCCTGGGCGACGACGCCCCACCGCAGACCTTCGATCGCCGTGAGCAGGCTCACGTCGAAGTAGCGGCTGACCGCGTCGATAGTGGCGAGAACGAGTCCGAGCCCGACACCGAGCACCGCGAGCGCACCAGCCGTCACCGAGCTGAAGGTGCCCCGGCGGGCACCGAACGCCCGCATGGCGAACCCGACGAACCACCCGACGCCGATCGCCATCCAACCGATGTCGTGATTGGTCAGGTGAGCGACGAGCGCCCAGACAACGGCGGCGCCCACGGCCGCTCCCATGCCCATCACGAGGGCCGCCGCCCGCGGCGGCGCGGAGGCGGGTGGGGCGACCGGTGCGCCCCACTCGGCCGCCGTCACCGGAGGGGCGCCCGGGCCACTCAGACCCACGTCGACGGCGGCGGAGCCAGGCTCCGCCGGCTGGACCGGCCCCACATGGTCGTCCATCGCGCACGTCCCCCCGGTGGGCCGTCGCCTCGTCCACTGCGCCGCGATCGACCTGGGACCACGGTGGAGGACGGCGACCCGACCGTGCTACCGGCGGAAGGGTGAGACTTCACGCACCCCTCAGGCGAGGACGAGCCCGGCGTTCGTCGGGTCCACGTCGACGGTGACGACGGAGCCGTCGCTCACCGCGCCGGAGAGCAGTCCGCGGGCCAGCCGGTCTCCGATCTCGGTCTGCACCAGGCGCTTGAGCGGACGCGCGCCGTAGACCGGGTCGAAGCCGGCAAGGGCCAGCCACTCGCGGGCCCCTGCAGTGACGCGCAGGGTGAGCCGCCGCTCGGCGAGCCGGGCCGAGAGCCGGTCCACCTGCAGGTCGACGATGCGGGCCAGCTCGTCGGTGGTCAGCGCGTCGAACACGACGACGTCGTCGAGCCGATTGAGGAACTCCGGCTTGAACGTCATGCGTACGACCCCCATGACCGCTTCGCGCTTCTCGGCGGCCGAGAGCGCCTCGTCCACGAGGTAGACCGACCCGAGGTTCGACGTGAGCACCAGGATCGCGTTGCGGAAGTCGACGGTTCGGCCCTGGCCGTCGGTGAGGCGCCCGTCGTCGAGCACCTGCAGCAGGATGTCGAAGACCTCGGGGTGCGCCTTCTCGACCTCGTCCAGGAGGACGACGGTGTAGGGCCTCCGGCGCACCGCCTCGGTGAGCTGGCCGCCCTCCTCGTAGCCGACGTACCCCGGCGGGGCACCGACCAGACGGGCAACCGAGTGCTTCTCGGAGTACTCGCTCATGTCGATGCGGACCATCGCCCGCTCATCGTCGAACAGGAAGTCCGCCAGCGCCTTGGCGAGCTCGGTCTTGCCGACGCCGGTGGGACCGAGGAAGAGGAAGGAGCCGGTCGGCCGGTCGGGGTCGGAGATGCCGGCCCGGGCCCGGCGTACGGCGTCGGAGACGGCACGCACCGCAGCGGTCTGCCCGACGAGGCGCCGCCCGATCTCCTCCTCCATGCGCAGCAGCTTGGCGGTCTCGCCCTCGAGGAGGCGGCCCGCGGGGATACCGGTCCACGCCTCGACGACCTCGGCGATGTCGTCCGGCCCCACCTGCTCCTTGACCATCGGCGCGGTCGCCATCTCGGCGAGCGCCTCCCTCGCCTCCACGTCGGCGACCTGTCGCTCCAGCGCCGGGATCTCGCCGTAGAACAGCTGCGACGCCCGGGCGAGGTCACCCTCGCGCTGGGCGCGGTCGGCCTCGACCCGTAGCCCGTCGAGGCGCTCCTTGAGCTCGCCGAGCCGGTTGAGCCCGGCCTTCTCCTGCTCCCAGCGCGCGGTGAGGGCGGTCAGCTCCTCCTGCCGGTCGGCGAGCTCCTTGCGCAGGGTCTCCAGTCGGGCCATCGACGCGGGGTCCGACTCGCGCTCGAGGGCCATCTCCTCCATCCGCAGCCGATCGACCGCGCGACGCAGCTCGTCGATCTCGATGGGGGAGGAGTCGATCTCCATGCGGAGCCGAGACGCCGCCTCGTCGACGAGGTCGAGGGCCTTGTCCGGCAGCTGCCGGCCCGAGATGAAGCGATCCGAGAGCTGGGCGGCTGCGACGAGGGCGGCGTCGCTGATCGCCACCTTGTGGTGGGCCTCGTAGCGTTCCTTGAGGCCGCGCAGGATCGCGACGGTGTCCTCGACGCTCGGCTCGCCGACGTACACCTGCTGGAAGCGCCGCTCGAGGGCGGGGTCCTTCTCGATGTGCTCGCGGTACTCATCGAGGGTGGTGGCGCCCACCATGCGCAGCTCGCCGCGGGCCAGCATCGGCTTGAGCATGTTGCCGGCGTCCATCGCGGAGTCTCCCACCGCACCGGCCCCGACGACGGTGTGCAGCTCGTCGATGAAGGTGACGACCTGGCCCTCGCTGCCCTTGATCTCGTCGAGGACGGCCTTGAGCCGCTCCTCGAACTCACCGCGGTACTTCGCGCCGGCCAGCATCGCGCCCAGGTCGAGGGCGACCAGGCGCTTGCCACGCAACGACTCCGGTACGTCGCCCGCGACGATCCGCTGGGCGAGCCCCTCGACGACCGCGGTCTTGCCGACGCCCGGCTCGCCGATGAGGACCGGGTTGTTCTTGGTGCGCCGGGCCAGCACCTGGATCACGCGGCGGATCTCGGCGTCGCGGCCGATGACGGGATCGACCTTGCCCTCGCGGGCCCGCGAGGTCAGGTCGACGCTGTACTTCTCCAGCGCCTGGAAGGTTCCCTCCGGGTCCGCGCTGGTGACCCTCTGGGCACCGCGGAGACGGTCGAGGGCGTCGGTCAACGCGGCGTCACTGGCGCCGAAGCGGGCCAGCAGGGCGCTGGTGTCCCCCCCGCTCGCGGCGAGCCCGAGCAGCAGGTGCTCGGTCGAGAGGTAGCTGTCGCCCCGGGCGGCGGCGCGCTCCTGAGCGGTGGCGAGAACCCGCTGCAGCGGGCCGGACGCCTGCGGTCCGCCGACCGTGGAGCCGGTGGCCCGGGGCAGCCGCGTCACCGCAGCCTCGGCCTCGGCTCGCAGCGCCGCCCGGTCCGCCCCCACCGCCTGCAACAGCGCGGCCGGGATGCCGTCCGGCTGGTCCAGCAGCGCGAGCAGCATGTGCGCGGGCTCGAGCTGCGGGTTGCCGTCGCGGACCGCGCGCTGCTGCGCCGCGGAGATGGCTTCCTGGGAACGGGTGGTCAGGTCCATGAAAGGGGCTTCTTCTTCGTCGGTGTGGTCTGTTGGTGTGGTCTGTTGGTGTGGTCTGTTGGTGGTCAGTCGCTGCTACGTCGCTGCGGGCGCCACACCACGAGGGCTCCGGCGCGCTGGTCGGCCTCCAGGCGCATCAGCCGGCGCTGGAGTCGCTCGACCTCCTTCTCGAGGGCGAGGACCCGCTTGATCCCCTCCAGGTTGACGCCCTGGTTGGACAGCCGCTGCACCTCTTGGAGCAGCTCGATGTCACGCATCGAGTAGAGGCGCTGGCCGGCGCTGGTCCGGCCCGGCGAGACGAGCCCGAGCCGGTCGTACTGCCGCAGCGTCTGCGCGTGCAGACCGCTGATGGCGGCCGCCACCGAGATGACGTACACGGGCGCGTCCTCGCTGAGCTCGAAGCGCTCGCGGGACGGGCGGGAGTCGCTCATGTCTCTCACCGGCCCGCCTCGAGGAACAGGTCCTCGCGCGGGTTGTCACCCGCCGTCTCGTCGCGGTAGGTCTCCAGCGCGCTTCGTGCAGCGCCGCTGACCCGGTGCGGGACGCTCACCTCCACGGTGACCAGCAGGTCCCCGGTCGAGCCGTCGTGCTTGGCGACGCCGCGCCCCTTCACCCGGAAGGTGCGCCCGGAGGAGGTGCCCGCCGGGACCCGCAGGGTCACCGGCGAGCCGTCGAGGGTGGGCACGGCGATGTCCGCACCGAGGGCGGCCTCCGGGAAGGTGACCGGGACGGTGAGGGTCAGGTGATCCCCCTTGCGGCCGAACAGCGGGTGCGACGCGACGTGGACGGTGATGTAGAGATCCCCGTTGGGCGCGCCGCGGGTGCCCGGAGAACCCTTGCCCTTCAAGCGGATCCGCTGTCCGTCCTTGACCCCGGCGGGGATGCGGGCGTGCACCGTGCGGGTGTGCGAGGTCTGGCCGCTGCCGTGGCAGGTGGGGCACGGGTCGTCGACGACCTGGCCGCGCCCGCCGCAGCCGTGGCACGGCTCCGCGAAGGCGAACCCCGCCGCCACGTTGCGTGATACCTGACCCGAGCCCTGGCAGGTCGGGCAGGTCCGCGGCGTGGTGCCTGGCTTGGCGCCGCTGCCATGGCAGGTGCCGCACGGCCCGTCAGTGGTCAGCCGCAGCGGGACGGTCACCCCGCTGACCGCCTCGCGGAAGGACAGCCGTACGTCGGACTCGACGTCGGCGCCGCGGCGCGGACCGGACGGCGACGGGCGGCGCCCGCCTCGGCCGAAGAGCCCGCCGAGCAGGTCGCCGAGATCGCCCATGCCTGGGCCGGCGCCGCCGCCGCCACCGAAGACGTCGCCCATGTCGTAGGTGGTCCCGGCGCCGCCCCCACCCGGGAAGCGGAAGCCGCTCGCCCCGAGCCGGCGCAGCTCGTCGTACTCCTTGCGCCGCTTGTCGTCGGAGAGCACGTCGTAGGCGGCCGAGATGTCCTTGAACCGCTCCTCAGCCGCCGCGTCGCCCTTGTTGGCGTCCGGGTGGTAGGTCCTGGCCAGCTTGCGGTAGGCCTTCTTGATCTCGTCGGCGGTGGCGCTGGAGGGCACCCCGAGGATCGCGTAGTAGTCGTTCTCGAGGTCGTCCTTCGCGCTCATCGGGGTCCCTCCCTCCACACGGCGATGCTGATCAGGGGTGCGCGGTCGGCGGTACGTCGACCGTCGTCGGCTGCGCCACCACGACGCGGGCCGGACGGACCACACGTCCCGCGTAGCGGTACCCGGGCTGGTAGACCTCGAGGACGGTGGGGACGTCGACCTCGACCGAGTCGACAGCCGTCAGCGCCTCGTGCAGCGTCGGGTCGAAGGCCTCGCCGGGCTCGGCGAAGCGTTCGAAGCCCAGCTTGGCCACGGTGAGCTCCAGGGACTCCCCGACGACCCGGAAGGCGCCTTCGAGCTCGCCGTGGTCGCGCGCCCGGCCGATGTCGTCGAGCACCGGCAGCAGCTCGAGGACGACACCGGCCACCGCCGACTCACGCACCACGGCCCGATCGCGCTCGACGCGGCGCCGATAGTTCGCGTACTCGGCCGACAGGCGCTGCAGGTCCGCGGTCAGCTCCGCCAGCTCGTCGCCGACCTCCGCCGCGACCTCCTCCGTCGTCTCCTCCGCGACACCGGCCACGGCGGACGGCGACGGTGCGCCGTCGCCGGATGCACTCGGCGGCGCTTGCTCGGCGTTGGGGGACTCGCTCGGAGCCGGCTCGCGCACGGCGTAGGTCTGCGGGTCGATGCGACGCTTGTCCCGGAAGACCGGGCGCTCCTCGAACTCGCTCACTGGCTCTCACCGTCGTCGACGATCTCGGCGTCCACGATGTCCTCCTCGTTGGAGGGGTGCGCGGCGCCCGGCGTGCCTTCGTCCTCGGCGCCGCCGCCCGGCGCGGCCTGCTGGCTCGCCTGGGCGTACATCGCCGTCCCCAGCGCCTGGCTGGCCGTCGCGACCTTCTCGGTGGCCTGACGGATGGCGTCGACGTCCTCGCCCTGCAGGGCCTTCTTGAGGTCCGCCAACGGTTCGTCGACGTTGGCCTTCGCCTCGGCCGGGACCTTGTCGGCGTTGTCGGCCAGGAACTTCTCGGTCTGGTAGACCAGCTGCTCGGCGGTGTTGCGGGTCTCCGCCTCGACGCGGCGCTTGTGGTCCTCCTCCGCGTACTGCTCGGCCTCGCGCATCATCCGCTCGATGTCGTCCTTCGGCAGCGCGGAGCCGCCGGTGATGGTCATCGACTGCTGCTTGCCGGTGCCGAGGTCCTTGGCCGAGACGTTGACGATGCCGTTCGCGTCGATGTCGAAGGTGACCTCGATCTGGGGGACACCGCGCGGTGCGGGCGGCAGGCCGGTCAGCTCGAACATGCCGAGCTTCTTGTTGTACGCGGCCATCTCGCGCTCGCCCTGGTAGACCTGGATCTGCACCGACGGCTGGTTGTCGTCCGCCGTGGTGAAGATCTCCGACCGCTTGGTCGGGATGGTGGTGTTGCGCTCGATGAGCTTGGTCATGATGCCGCCCTTGGTCTCGATGCCGAGGGACAGCGGAGTGACGTCGAGGAGCAGGACGTCCTTGACCTCGCCCTTGAGCACGCCGGCCTGAAGGGCGGCACCGACGGCGACGACCTCGTCGGGGTTGACACCCTTGTTGGGCTCCTTGCCGCCGGTGAGCTCGCGCACGAGGTCGGTCACGGCGGGCATGCGAGTGGATCCGCCGACGAGCACGACGTGGTCGATCTGGGCGAGGGAGATCCCGGCGTCCTTGATGACGTTGGCGAAGGGCGTACGGCAGCGGTCGAGCAGGTCCTGGGTCATCTGCTGGAACTGCGCGCGGGTGAGCTTCTCGTCGAGGTGGAGCGGACCCTCGGCGCTGGCCGTGATGTAGGGGAGGTTGATCGTCGTCTCCGAGGAGGACGACAGCTCGATCTTGGCCTTCTCCGCCGACTCGCGAAGCCGCTGGAGGGCCATCTTGTCCTTGGACAAGTCGATGCCGTGCCCGTTCTGGAAGGCCTTGACGAGGTGGTCGACGACGCGCTGGTCCCAGTCGTCACCGCCGAGGTGGTTGTCGCCGGAGGTGGCCTTGACCTCGATGACGCCGTCCCCGATCTCGAGCAGGGACACGTCGAAGGTCCCGCCGCCGAGGTCGAAGACCAGGATCGTCTGCTCCTTGTCCGCCTTGTCCAGGCCGTAGGCCAGGGCCGCGGCGGTGGGCTCGTTGATGATGCGCAGGACGTTCAGCCCGGCGATCTCGCCGGCCTCCTTGGTGGCCTGGCGCTGGGCGTCGTTGAAGTACGCCGGCACGGTGATCACCGCATCGGTCACGCCCTCACCCAGGTAGGCCTCCGCGTCGCGCTTGAGCTTCTGCAGGACGAAGGCGCTGATCTGCTGCGGGGTGAAGGTCTTCCCGTCGATCTCCGCGGTCCACGTCGTGCCCATGTGGCGCTTGACGGAGCGGATGGTGCGCTCGACGTTGGTCACCGCCTGGCGCTTGGCGACCTCGCCGACCAGGACCTCGCCGGTCTTGGCGAAGGCCACCACGGACGGGGTGGTACGGGACCCCTCGGCGTTGGCGATGACGGTGGGCTCGCCGCCCTCGAGGACGGAGACGACCGAGTTCGTCGTCCCAAGGTCGATACCGACGGCACGGGCCATGGAAGTGCTCTCCTTGCGATGGATGGTCAGGTGGGTGGGTTGGGGGTCAGATCTGGGTCAGATCTGGTCAGATCCGGGTCAGATCTGGACGTTTCGGCCGGTTCACTGCGTTCCACTATGCCAACGCGAGCCTAGTCGCGTCAATTCCCTTGAGTCGAGTCGGCTCAAGGGAGGCCCAGCGGTGGCCGGGGCCGGGCCTGCCTGCCCCCGTCCCCCGGGCCACTGCGACTCGTCTGGCGTCGTTGTTACCGGTGAGTAGCATCGCGGCCCGGATCGGTAGGGTTCGCTGTTGTGAACGCCCTCGCGACCGGCATCGCCCTGCTCGTCACGGTGGTCGCCCTCGCCGTCGCCGCCCGGCGCCTGCACTGGCTCTACCGGCTGATCCACTCGGGCCAGCCGTTGACCGGGCGGGACGTCGACGCAGGGGCGGTGACCCAGACCGAGGTCCAGGAGGTCGTCGGCCAGCGCCGCCTGCTGGCGTGGACCGTGCCGGGGCTGGCCCACGCGTTCGTGTTCTGGGGCTTCCTCGTGCTGGGGCTGACGATCGTGGAGGCGTACGGCGCGATCATCGACCGCAACTTCTCGATCCCCGTGCTCGACGGCTGGGCCTGGATCCCTTTCGTCGAGGACCTGTTCGCGGTCGCGGTCCTGCTCGGCGTCGCCGTCTTCGCGATCATCCGGCTGCGCAGCAGCCCGCGACGGTTGGGGCGAAGGTCCCGCTTCTACGGCTCGCACCTGGGTGCGGCGTGGCTCGTCCTGTTCATGATCTTCAACGTCATCTGGACGCTGCTGCTCTACCGCGGCGCGCAGATCGAACGTGGTGACTTCCCCTACCCGTCGCAGTGGGCCTTCGCCTCGAACTGGGTCGCCGACCTGCTCGGCCCGCTCACGACGGGCAGCGATGACCTGCGGGTGGAGACCGTCGGTCTGCTGCTCCAGATCATCGTGATCATGGCCTTCCTGGTCATCGTCGTGTACTCCAAGCACCTGCACATCGCGTTCGCGCCGTTCAACGTCGCGTACAAGCGCCGGCCGGACGCCCTCGGGCCGCTCCTGCCGATGGCCTCGGGGGACCACCTCATCGACTTCGAGGACCCCAAGGACGACGACGTCTTCGGCCGCGGGGCGATCGAGGACTTCACCTGGAAGGGCCTGCTCGACTTCTCCACCTGCACCGAGTGCGGCCGCTGCCAGTCCCAGTGCCCGGCGTGGAACACCGACAAGCCGCTGAGCCCGAAGCTGCTGGTGATGGGCCTGCGCGACCACGCGTTCGGGAAGGCCCCGTACGTCCTCGCGGCGGAGGAGGCCAGGGGCGGGCTGCCGGAGGACGTACGCGCCGAGGCGGAGCGGCCGCTCGTCGGCACCGCCGAGGAGCACGGGGTGGTCGATCCCGACGTGCTGTGGTCGTGCACGTCGTGCGGCGCGTGCGTGCAGCAGTGCCCCGTCGACATCGAGCACGTCGACCACATCATGGACATGCGCCGCTACCAGGTGCTCGTGGAGTCGCAGTTCCCCGGCGAGCTGGGGGGCCTGTTCAAGAACCTCGAGACCAAGGCCAACCCCTGGGGGATGAACGCCGCCGTCCGCAACGCCTGGATCGGCGAGGTGGACTTCCCGGTGCGCGTCGTGGGCGAGGACGGCGGCGAGACCATCCCGGACGACGTGGAGTGGCTGCTCTGGGTGGGCTGCGCCGGGGCCTTCGACGACCGCGCCAAGCGCACCGTCAAGGCCGTGGCGGAGCTGTTGCACATCGCCGGGGTGCCCTACGTCGTCCTCGGCGACGGCGAGTCGTGCACCGGCGACCCCGCCCGGCGCTCCGGGAACGAGTTCCTCTTCCAGATGCTCGCACAGGCCAACGTCGAGGTGCTCAACGGCATCGGCGCGAAGAAGATCGTGACCACCTGCCCGCACTGCCTGAACACCCTGGGACGCGAGTACCCGCAGCTGGGCGGTCGGTACGAGGTGGTCCACCACACCCAGCTGCTCAACCGGCTCGTCCGGGAGGGGCGCCTCACACCGGTCGCCCCGGTGGAGGAGAAGACGGTCTACCACGACCCGTGCTACCTCGGCCGGCACAACAAGGTCTACCAGCCCCCGCGCGACCTGCTGGCGTCGGTGCCCGGCCTCCAGCTCGCCGAGGCGCCCCGCCACCGAGAACGCTCGTTCTGCTGCGGCGCCGGCGGAGCGAGGATGTGGATGGAGGAGCGGATCGGCAAGCGGGTGAACGAGACCCGTACCGATGAACTGCTCGGAACCGGGGCGGCGACGGTGGCGACGGGCTGCCCGTTCTGCCGGGTGATGATCAGCGACGGCGTGACCAAGCTGCAGGCGGCCGGCGGCGCCGCCGGGGTCGAGGTCAACGACATCGCCCAGCTCCTCCTCCGCGCCGTCCAGTCCCCGACCTGACCCCCTCTCCTCCTTCCGATGTCCGATCTCTCCGAATGAACGCGGCGTTCCTCCAATAGGTCCGCAGGAACGCCGCGTTCATTCGGAATAGCCGGGGGGGCGGTGGGGTCGGTTCACGGCGCTGTCGGCGAGTGACGGTTGGGCACTTCGGGGTGACTGAGTACGCCGAGCGGGTGACAGAAGGCCCGGGTGGCTGGTGGAGGCGGCGGCGAACCTCCACAGTTCGTGGCGAAGGGATCACCGTCCGCACTCGGGAGGCGGTGACCCGACGCCTCGGCAGACCGCCGGGGCGACAGGGGGGGATACCTGTCATGGGAATGGACCACGTGGAGTCGGAGGGCCGCGGCCCCGGCGCCAGCTGGATCGCGCGGCGCGCCCGCCGCGCCCGACGATCGGTCGCGGGCGACGCGGCTCGGCGCTCGCTCACGGTGACCGCGGCGCTTGCCCTGGCACTCGGCGCGGGTGCGGCCGTGGGGCCCGCCGCACACGCGTCGGTGCCGGCCGCGCCGCACCAGGCGGCAGAGCCGGCAGCGCCGCGCCAGGCGGCAGAGAAGGCCTACCTCGTCCGCGCCGACGCCGGGCACCTGCCCGCCGTGCTACGCGAGCTGCGGGCCAGCCACCTCACGGTGACGCGCACGCTGGGCGTCGTCGACGAGGCGGTGGTCCGCGTACCCGCCGGGACCGCCGCCCGGCTGGCCGGCTGGCCCCACGTGGCCGAGGTCACCCCGGACGGCTCGGTCAGCGTCGAGAGCGACAGCTACGACCAGACGAGCGACCCGAACTCCGCGTACAGCATCGCGGACAGCCTGAACGTCGACGCGGGCTGGGCCAAGGGAGCCACCGGCAAGGGGGTCACCGTCGCCCTGATCGACACCGGCGTCACGCCCGTGAACTCACTGGCCGGGACGACGATCATCAACGGGCCGGACCTGTCCTTCGACAGCCAGAACGACAACACTCGCTACCTGGACCTCAACGGCCACGGGACCTTCATGGCCGGCCTCATCGCGGCCGACCCGGCATCCGGTGACCCCACGAGCGACTACCAGGGCATGGCGCCCGCCGCCCGGCTGGTCAACGTCAAGGTCGGCGACGCGTTGGGTCGCGCGGACGTCTCGCAGGTCATCGCCGGCATCGACTGGGTGGTCGAGCACAAGTCGGACCTCAACATCCGGGTCCTGAACCTGTCCTTCGGGACCGACTCGACCCAGTCCTACCAGCTCGACCCGCTGGCGCACGCGGCCGAGGTCGCCTGGCGCAAGGGCATCGTCGTGGTCGCCTCAGCTGGAAACGGCGGGGGGACCAAACTGACGATGCCGGCCGCCGACCCGTACCTCATCGCCGTCGGCGCGCTGAACGGCCACACGAAGGGATCGGCCGCGGCCGACGTCCTGGCCTCGTTCAGCGCCCAGGGCGGCAGCCGGCGCAAGGTGGACCTGGACGTTCCCGGCGTCCACGTCCAGGGGATCCGTGTCCCGGGGTCCTACGTCAGCGACCAGCTCGGGCCGAACGGCGGGATCAACGACCAGTACATCCGCGGCAGCGGCACGTCGGAGTCCGCCGCGATCGTCTCCGGGATGGTCGCGGACCTGCTGAGCGCCAGGCCCGGCCTGACGCCCAATCAGGTCAAGGCGATCCTCGTCGGAACCGGCGGAAACGTCCTGAACACCCAGGGCGTCGTCCCCGACCTCGCCGCCGCGCTCGCGGCCCCGGCCCCGTCGTCGTGGTCGTCGGCGCAGTGGTTCACCCGCTCGACGGGCACCGGCTCGATCGAGGCGTCGCGAGGCAGCTACCACGTCAGCGACGGCACCAGCACGCTGAGCGGCGAGCAGGACATCTTCGGCAACCCGATCGACACCTCGGCCCTGTCCAACGCCGAGGAGCAGGTCAACGCCTGGCAGGGCGGGGTGTGGAACGGCGCTTCGTGGGCCGGCGCCTCGTGGGCGGGCGCGAGCTGGGCCAGCGTCACCTGGTCCGGCAACGACTGGGCCGGTGCGTCGTGGGCCGGCGCCTCCTGGGCCGGCGCGAGCTGGGCGGGGGCGTCGTGGACCGGCGCGAGCTGGGCCGGCGCCTCCTGGGCGGGTGCGTCGTGGGCCGGCGCCTCATGGGCCGGCGCCGGCTGGGCCAGCGAGGACTACTCGTGAGCCCGCGCGAGGAGGAGGTCGGCATGGCCGGGGCCTCCTGGATCTGACCGGGTCCACCCACGCGCGGACGTGGGGGACACCCGGGAAGGGACGCGGCGTCGCAGCGCCAGCACGCGCGACGCCGCGT
>DATJPE010000045.1 GCA_035506535.1 Actinomycetes bacterium
CGGCGCGGCGCCCGGCGCGGCGCCGGCCGACAGCGACGTGCTGCGGGACCTGAACCTCGACCAGGTCTTCACGGCGGCGGCGGCCGAGTCCGAAGATCACGACGTTGCCGCGTACTTCGGCGCTCCGGTGGTGGACCTCGACGCCGTCACCTACCGGCAGGAGGTGCTGCGCGACCTCGAGGAACCGGCGGCCATGGAGGCGGTCGACGGCTTCGCCGAAGGCATGCACCGCATGCGGGCCCTCAGGGACCTGGCAGCGAAACTCGAGTGTCCGCCGGAGCAGGAGCGCCGTCTGCTCGGCGCCGCGCACGCATACTGCGAGGCCGTGCGCGGCCTCGCGGGCGGACTCGCGAACCTCGAACTGCGCTCGCGTGGCATGCTGGCGCTGCGGGCATTCCTCGTGGAGTACCTGAGTAGCCCGGCGTTCCGCGACCTCGCGTCCGAGCTGGGCGCTGTCCTGGCCGCCCTGGACACAGTCCGCTACAGCGTCATGATCGACGGCCTCACCGTCGCGGTTCGCCCTTACGCCGGCGAGCCGGACTACAGCGCTGAGGTCGAGGCGACCTTCGCGAAGTTCCGGCGAGCCCCCGCCCGGGACTACCGGGTCAAGCTCGTGGACGCCGGCCGCCTGAACCACGTGGAGACGCAGATCCTCGAGCGCGTGGTCCGCCTCAACCCGGAGCCCTTCTCAGCGCTCACGGCCTTCTGCGCGGCGCATGAGGCCTACCTCGACGAACGTGTGGTCCGGTTCGACCGGGAAGTGCAGTTCTACGTCGCCTACCTCCGCGTCATCGCTCCTCTCCGGGCGGCCGGATTGCCCTTCTGCTATCCCCTGGTGTCTCCGGGCCCGCGGGCGACCGCAGTACGCGACGCCTTCGACCTCGCGCTCGCCGTCGCCCTCTTGGCCCGGAACGAGACGCCGGTACGCAACGACCTGACCCTGGGCACCGGCGAACGAATCGTGGTCGTGACCGGTCCAAACCACGGAGGGAAGACCACGTTCGCCCGGATGATCGGACAACTGCACTACCTCGCCGGGCTCGGCCTTTCCGTCCCCGGGACCGAGGCGCGGCTCGGCCTCGTCGACCGTGTGTTCGTGCATTTCGAGCGCGTCGAAGATATCCGCAACCTCCGGGGCAAGCTCTACGACGACCTCGTCAGGATCCGGCGGATTCTCGACACCGCAACGGAAGACAGCCTCGTCATCCTGAACGAGGTTTTCGCGTCCACGACGGTCGCCGACGCGATCGAACTCAGCCGCAAAGTGCTGGCCCGGATTTCAAGGCGGGGCTGTCTCGCCTTCTGCGTCACCTTCCTCGACGAGCTGGCGAGCTTCGACGAGAAGACCGTCAGCGTGGTGGGGAGCGTCGATACGGCGGACCCGTCCAGGCGGACGTTCAAGTTCGAGCGCCGGCCCGCAGACGGATTGGCCTATGCCCTCGCCATCGCGGAGAAGTACCGTGTGACGCAGGACTGGCTGCTGCGGAGGATCCGACCGTGAGGGCCAGGCTCATGGCCCCGGACAGGGATTTCGATCCCGGCGGCGACCCGCCCGCCCACGCGACCGACCTCATTCAAGACCTCGAGCTCGAGACCGTCCTGGCCGCGATGGCCGCGGGCGACCGCTACCTCTGGGATGTCGCCCGAGCGGCACTGGTGCGGGGCCCAGAAAGCGGCAGCGCGGCCGTCATCCACCGCCAGGATGTTCTCAAGGACAGCCTGGCCAACGCCGGAGTGGTGCGAGCGCTCTACGGACTGGCCGCCGACACCGTCGAGCGGGAGCGGCGGCTATTCTGGGCGTTCAACAGCCGCCAGGCCAGCACCATCTTGTACGGGGCGGTGGAGCAACTGGACATGCTGCGCGACGCCCTGAAGCGGTTGCGCGACCTCGCCGACCAGCACGGTCATGCGTTCTCGTCGCAGGGCTTCACGGCACTGTTCCGGACCCTGAAGCGCGAGTTGGACGACGAGTACCTGGCCCTCCTGCGGAATCACTTGGCCCGGCTCCGGTTTCGATCGGGCGTGCTCCTCGGGGCAGGGCTTGGGGACGGCAACCAGGGGACGGACTACAGCCTGCTCCGGACGACCGGCGCAAGCCGCACCTGGCTCCAGCGCCTTCTCCGCAAGGTTCCAGTCGGCCTCACGTTCGCCATCGCGGAACGGGACGAGGCCGGTGCGCGTGCTCTCTCCGCCCTGCGAGACCGGGGGCTCAACCTGGTGGCGAACGCTGCCGCCCAGTCGGCAGAGCACTTGCTCGGCTTCTTCAGGCTGCTGCGCGCCGAGTTGGCCTTCTACGTAGGCTGTCTCAATCTGCACGACGCCCTGTCGCGCGTGGGCGCGCCGACGACGTTCCCCGTCCCGGGGCCTCCGGACGCGCGCGCCCTCCGGTTCACGGAGCTGTACGACGTCGCCCTGGCGCTCACCACCGGACGGCGGCCCGTGGGCAACACCCTGGACGCTGGAGGCGCGAGGCTGGTCGTCATCACCGGCGCCAACCAGGGCGGCAAGTCCACGTTTCTGCGCAGCCTGGGCCTGGCCCAGCTCATGATGCAGGCCGGAATGTTCGTCGGAGCCGAGTCCTTCGTCGGCGCGCTCTCGACGGGCCTGTTCACGCACTACCGGCGCGAGGAGGACCCGTCTATGCAGCAGGGCAAGCTGGACGAGGAACTCGGCCGGATGAGCGCCATCGCCGAGGACGTGCGCGCCGACGCGGTGATCTTGTTCAGCGAGTCCTTCGCGGCGACGAACGACCGCGAAGGATCGGAGATCGCGCGCCAGGTCGTCGCGGCGCTTCTGGCCAGGCGGGTCCGTGTCTTGATGGTGACGCACCTGTTCGAGTTCGCCCAGCGGCTCGCCCCGCGCGCTGAAGGCGACACCATCTTCCTGCGCGCTGAGCGGCTTGAGGACGGGACACGGACGTTCAGGATGATTCCGGGCGCGCCGCTCGAGACGAGCTTCGCGGAGGACGTGTACCGCGAGGTGTTCGGCGATGATTGAGGAGTACGCCGCACTGAAGC
>DATJPE010000046.1 GCA_035506535.1 Actinomycetes bacterium
CGCGTCGGCGTAGGCCCTCGAGGTCGAACCGATGTCGCCGCGCTTGGCGTCGACGATCACCGGCAACTCGTGCTCGTGGGCGCAGTGGACCACGCGACGCAGGGCCTTCCAGCCCGGCGGCCCGCACTGCTCGAAGAAGGCCGCCTGCGGCTTGACCGCAGCCGCCACGTCGGCGACCGCGTCGATGATGCCGGTCGCGAACTCGGCGAAGCAGGCCGCGACGGCCTCTTCGGAGCCGACCACCCCGGCCCGCGCGGCGTACGCGGCGCGCAGGTCGTCGGGCAGTCGTGCGAGGTCGGGGTCGAGCCCGACGCAGACCGCGCTGCGACGTTCCAGGATGCTGGTCGCGAGACTGTCGGAGAAGTGGGTCATCTGTGTTGAATTGGTCGGCCGACCCTCCAATCCTGCCTCGGCGGCCGTCCCCTGGGCTCGCCGGGTAGGCTGCCCGACGCTCAGGCCGAGCCCTCGTCTCCGCCGCGTCGCGGCTCCTTCAGGCCTTGATCCACCACGTCGATCGAGTGCTGCTGCTGGGCCTGGAAGGCGCGCACGTTCTTGCGGATGGTGTCGAGCTTCGCGCGGATGTAGTCGCGGGACTCGTCGGCGGCGCCCGACTCCTCGTCGGCGCGCTGCAGCTCCTCGGACTCCTTCTGCATCTGTCGCAGCACGTCCATGAGCTGGGCGTCGTCCATCTCGGTCAGCGTGTTCAGGTCGTACTTCATGGCCCGGCTCGAGGCTTCGTGGACCGCGGTCAGCTTGGACCGCACCACGGGGTTGAAGACCGCGCTGGGGTCGACCTGCGCCGTGATCTCGTCGACCTCGCGGATCCAGTCCTCCTCGGAGGCATCGGCCTTGGGGATGATCTTGATCTGCCCCTCGTCGGTCTCCTCGATGCGCTCGATCGACAGATAGGCGCGCAGAAAGCCTTCGGTGAAGGCGACCGGCACCGTGGCCGCATAGGCGATGACCTGCAGGATCTCGGCGGCGAACTGGGTGAAGGTGCCGGTGTGGAGGTAGCTGTCCTCGATCAGGCCGAGGAGCATGGACTTCAGGAAAGGATCTGAGCGCTGCGTTTGCGCCGACGTCTGTTCGGCCGGCCCGGTCTGACCGCCTGCTGGTGCGTCTGTCATGCCCGCCCGCCTCGTCGCTTGCCAGACTCGCGGCAACCTTACTGCAACCTGGATGCCCGGACAAACGAGGTCCGAAGCCCGGGCGCCGATCGGCGCCCGCGGTCCTCGTGTGTCATGGCCGGGACCGGGCCGTTTCGGGTAGGCTGCGCGACATGGCGGATGGACTCATCCTGCGCGGCGAGCGCGAGCTCGCAACGTGGCTGACGGCGGCCGCGCGCGAGCCGCGCGCGGCCGCCGTCTTCTGCGACATCGACGGCACCATCTCTCCTATCGTCGGCGACCCCTACGCGGCAGTGGTGCCCGAGGCGTTCCGCGCGGCGCTCGCCGCGCTCGCGCCGCGCCTTGGGCTGCTGGCCTTCGTCACCGGCCGCGACATCCACCAGGCGGCCGCCATGGTCGGGGTCGAGGGAGCCCGCTACGTCGGGCTGCACGGCTTCGACCTGATGTCGCCGAACGGGACCGTCACGCGGGACCCGTCGGCCGAGCCGTACGTCGACCGGGTACAGCAGATGGCTCGTCGCGTACGCATGCTGGACGCGGAGAGTCTCGGCCTCGTGGTCGAGAACAAGGGCCCCATGCTCGACCTGCACTACCGCCAGGCGCCCGACCCGGCGGCGACATTGGCGGTGCTCGAAGACGAGATCCTCGACCCCGCTCGTGACCTGGGTCTGGCGGTCGCGACCGGTCACTGCCTGGTCGAGCTGCGGCCGCCCGAGCCGGTGAACAAGGGGACGGCCACGCTGCGCTTGCTCGAGACCGAGGGTCCCGACGACGTCGAGTTGACCGCCGCGCTCTTCCTCGGCGACGACCTGACGGACTGCACGGGCTTCGCCGCGGTGCACGAGTGGGCCGAGGAGGAGGAGGAGGAGGAGGAGGAGGAGGAGGAGGAGGAGGAGGCGACGGCGA
>DATJPE010000047.1 GCA_035506535.1 Actinomycetes bacterium
ACGCGCCAGGGCCGCGAAGGTCGTTGCGAGCGCGGCGGCCGCCGCGTCACCATGCTCGGCGGTGAACCTGGTGTAGCCACGCACGTCCCCGATCAGGAACGTCCGCAGGTTTCCCTCGGGTGGCACGCCGCCACTCATGACCCGAATCTTCCACCCCGATCAGCTGTGGCGGCATAAGAAGTAGACGAATCGATCCCCCATGAGTCCCGTGGGAGATCTCACGCGCGGTCGCGATCACTTCGTCCTGCGTCGTGGGTGCTTCGGACACGATCGGGGTGAAGTCCTTGATCAGCAGCAGCCCGTGCCAGGTGCGGAAGTGGATGAGCAGCAGGCCGCCGGCCTTCCCGGCCCCAGGCGGACAGCAGTCCGGCCCAAGGTCAGGCTGACTGTTCCGCGGTTTCAGTCAGCCCGCCCCGACCTCAGAGTTGGCATCATCGCTAGCTCCGACGCGATTCGGAAAGCGATGGACCTCCTGCGGCCAGCCGACCGCTACCGCGATGCGGCCGGCCCAATATCGCGCCGCGCGGTCGTCGGACACGTCGACGATCGCGAAGCCACCGAGATGTTCCTTTGACTCGACGTACGGCCCGTCGCTGAAGATCGGCGATCCGCCGCTGGGCTCGACGCTGCATACGACGGTCGATGCGTCCAGCCCACCATCGCTGAAGACGAAGACACCGGCAACCTTCATCTCCTCGATCAAGGCCCGAGCAGTCCTCCCCCTCTCGCGCAGCTCCTCCAGCGTGAGGTCGGGCGTCCACTCGTCGTTGAAGGCGATGAGATACAGCGCCATCGGATCATCTCCTCTGCTTGTGGCAGCCATCTACGGCCACCCTCACACCCATTCCACGAACGGAGTCGCGTCGATCCGACACCCCAGTCCGGCTCCATCTCAAGCCAATCCGGATCAACGTAGATGCCGGGACGTGTGGGTAGATCGCCGGGAGGACCTCGACGAGATGTGAACCGCGCGACGAGCTTCGAGACGTTAGCGTGGACGAACCCCGAGCCGAGGAGGGCCTCTTGGACAAGGCAGTGATGTATGCCTCGGTGTCAGTAGACGGGTTCATTGCGGACGAGAACGACCAGCCGGGACCGCTCTTCGACTGGTTGCTCAGCGGTGAGGTGCCGTTGGACGACAGCGGCGTCTTGAAGGTGTCTCAGCAGTCCTACGACTACATCCGCCCCTATTGGGACGGCATCGGGGCGACGATCGTCGGCCGCCGTGTCTTCGACATGACGAACGGCTGGGACGGGACACCTCCGGGTGGGGTCGACCATGTCGTCGTCGCGACCCACCGGGGCAGGCCCGAGGGCTGGCATCCCGAGGCACCGTTTCACTTCGTCGACGGCATCGAGGCAGCCATGGCGAAGGCGCGGACGCTCGCGGGTGACCGTATCGTCGAGGTCGCCGCTGGCGACGTCGGTGGACAGGTGCTTGCCGCGGGCCTGGTCGACGAGGTGCGCATGGACGTCGTACCTGTCGTGTTCGGGTCCGGCAAACGCTACTTCGGGTCGGTCCATGCCCAGCACCTGCTCGAGGATCCTGACGAGGCGATTCAGGGCAGTCGAGTGCTCCACCTGCGCTATCGGGTGCTAAGGACTTGACCTCCATCCAGTTCGCACGCGCAGTGGGTCGACAGCGACCCGTTTGTGATCTTGCTGGGTAGCGGGAGTCGCCGCCGTTTCGCGGGTCCCTACCCGATGCCGAAGACCCCAAGACCGAGGCGGTCGGGTTGATGGGCTGCCGTCGAGATCGCTCTGGAGGACAATGCGATCCTCGCTGGCCCGTGGGGGAAAGTCGTCGTGCTTCCTGCAGCGGAGCCATAGGTCGAGCGCCATCGCGCGGGTTGTCCACCGGGGAACGTCGGCCGCGAGGTGTTGTCGGTGGGGCGTGTCACGATGGAGTACACCTGTTCGAAGAAGCCGATCCCCGGGGGTGATCGTGACCGTCCTGGCGCTGGCACCACGTGGCGTGCTCGCCGCCCTGGAGGAGGTCGCGGCCGCGATCGAGAACCTCTGCGCTTGCGACGTGGACGCCATGTCGGGCGCGGAGTCGGTCGAGGTGCTGGCGCGGATCGGTCCGCTGGTCACCCGGCTGCAGTCGGTTCAGGTGGCCGCGATGTCCGGCGTGGACGACTCGGGGGTGTGGGGGCTGGATGGCTCGCGGTCGGCCCGGGCCTTCGTGCAGCGCACGACGGGCGCGTCGGCGGCCCAGACCGGGTCGCATCTGAAGCTCGCGGCGCGGCTGTCGTCGGTGTTGCCGTTGACCTCGCGGGCGCTTCGCGAGGGCCGCGTCTCCCTCGAGCACGCGCTGGTGCTCTCGCGGGGCGCCTGCGGCAGCGACGCGCGCGTCGAGGCGCTGGCGGACCCGCAGCGCGGTGAGGCGCTGCTGCTCGCGCACGCCGACCTGGCGGTCGATGAGTTCAAGGTGTTCGTGGCGCGGTGGGCCTACCGGGTCGATCCGGACGCTGAGGACGAGAAGCGCCGGGCCGCGGCGGAGGACTTCCACGTCGACCTGGCGGCGACGATGGACGGCGTCCACGTCCGCGGCTTCCTCACCCCCGAGGTGGGCGAGAGCCTGGCGACCGCGCTGGCCGCGGTGGTCGGCGTGCCCGCCTCGAGCGACGGCCGCTCACCGAGCCGGCGCCGTCACGATGCCCTCGCGAGCGTGTGCCAGCTCGCGATGGACGGCCCGGGGCTGGGTACCGCAGGAGGAGTACGTCCCCAGCTGGTCGTGCACGTCGACCTGGCCACGCTGACCAGCGACGCGGGCGTGGCCGGCACCGAGCCGGCGATCCTGCAGGAGTCGGGCTCGCCGATCCCGCGCCGGGTCCTGGACCGGCTGGCGTGCGACTGCGAACTCACCCGGATCGTGTTCGGCCCCGGCTCCCAGGTCCTCGACGTCGGGCGCAGCGCGCGGACGTTCACCGGGCCTCGCCGCCGCGCCCTGGACGGCAGAGACCGTGGCTGTCGCGCACCCGGCTGCCACGCCCCACCGAGGTTGTGCGAGGGCCACCACATCCTCCCCTGGTCGCACGGCGGGACGACCGCTCCGGAGAACGGGCTCCTGCTCTGCTGGGCCCACCACGACTGGCTCCACGAACGCGACATCGGGATCACCACGATCGATGGCGGTGGCCTGCGCTTCGACGGCCGCGACGGCCGGCACTACGGGACGACCTACCCGCCTCAGCTCACCC
>DATJPE010000048.1 GCA_035506535.1 Actinomycetes bacterium
GGTCGAGGCCGACGTACCAGTCGGCGCCGCGTTCCTCGACTCCGGGACGTGGGAGGTCGAGGTGGCCGGGGAGCGCTACCCTGCAGTCGTCTCGCTCCGTCCGATGTACGACCCGGACAACGCCCGCATCAGGTCCTGATCTGTCCGCAATGAACGCGGCGTAGTTGCACTAGGTGTGCAACTACGCCGCGTTCATTGCTACAAGAAGAGGGTCGTGGACGTACGCTCGCCGGCGTGGCGGACGCGTTCGGGCTGCGCCGGTTCGTCGACGCGCAAGAGGACGGGGGCAGCTACGACGCCGCGGTGCGGGAGCTGACGAGCGGGCGCAAGGTCAGCCACTGGATGTGGTACGTCTTCCCGCAGGTCGCCGGCCTCGGCCGCTCGCCCACCGCCCAGTACTACGCCGTCTCCGGCCTGGCCGAGGCTCGTGCCTACCTCGCACACCCGGTCCTCGGCCCGCGGCTGCGCGAGTGCGCCCGCATCCTGACGTCGCTTCCCGGATCCGATCCCGTCGCCGTCCTCGGGCCGGTCGACGCCCTGAAGCTGAGGTCGTCGATGACGCTGTTCGCCCTCGCCGACCCGGACGAGCCGGTCTTCCACGAGGTCCTCGACCAGTACTACGGCGGGGTCCCCGACGAAGCGACCACCAGCCGGGTCTGACACAACGGCCCGGGGGTACGAGGGTCGTCGGTTCAGGGTTAGCACCGTGGCCGAGACCCCTCCCTCCGGTGATAGGACCTCCTCAGCATCTGTGCCGGGCGCCGGCTCGGGCGTTCGGCTCCCGAGGGAGGGATGTGCGATGAGTCGACGACTGACGACGATCGTGGCCACCACCGCACTGGCGGTCGGTGGCGTACTGGTCGCGGCTGAACCGGCAGGAGCCACGTCGTCCGGAGTCCCGCTGGGCATCGTCAAGAGCCTCGACGTCACCAACAAGGGCCTCATCGTCTTCGCCGACGGCGGCGAGTCGGGCGTGCAGGTCAAGTCCTGGGACCCGGCTCACCCGGTCAACCCGCCCGTCGTCCTGGTCGGTGGACTGCCCGCGGGCGTGGGGACCGCCGCGACGAACGACCGCAAGGACATCTGGGTCGTCTACGCGGCCAACGACACGGGAGAGAGCGCGACGGCCTGGTACATCCCCTACAAGGGCAAGCCGAGGCGGGTCCTGGACGTCGCGGCCTTCCAGGAGAAGTTCAGCCCGGACCCCTACGACATCGACGACCCACCCAACCCGGGTGAGTCCAACCCCTATGACGTCGAGGTGCTGCCCGACGGCAGCGCGTTGATCGCAGACGCGGCGGGCGACGACGTGCTACGGGTCACGCCCAGCGGAAAGGCCTGGACGGTGGCGTGCTTCCCCGACCAGCTGGAGTCCACCAAGAGCGTTCCACCGGACATCGCAACCGGCCTTCCGCCGAAGATCCCGGCTGAGGCGGTGCCCACCGGCGTCGCGCTCGACGGTCACGGCAACGCCTACGTCGGGACGCTCACCGGGTTCCCGTTCGCCTACGGCACCGCGCGGGTGTTCCGGGTCAGCGTCGACGGCAGGAACGCGGGCTGCTCCGGCAATCCCGCTCACCCGGTGAATCCGGGTCCCGTCGTGGCCTCCGGCTTCACCGGGATCAACGACGTCTGGGTGGGGCTCGACGGGGCGCTGTACGTCACCGAGCTGAGCAAGTACGGCGTCTGGGCCGTCGAGGCCGCGCTCGGCAGCGGTGACCCCTCGGGGATCGCCGGAACGGCGCGGGTCTGGCGCGTGAAGAACACCTCCCGCATCGAGATCGCGAAGGGCAAGCTCACGCTCCCGGGCGCCGCTGTCCTGGCCAGGGATGGCCACGTCTACGCGACCAACACGTTCCTGTTCGGCGCGAGTCTGGTCAAGATCGCCTGAGCGGGGATGCACGCCCGGCATCCTGGGTGGTGTGGCGGCGCAGTCGGAGGCGATCGAGGTCGAGGTCGGCGAACGCGACGTACGGATCACCCACCCCGACCGGGTGTACTTCCCGGCGACCGGCGCGACCAAGCTCGACCTGGTCAACTACTACCTGTCAGTCGGCGACGGGATCGTCAACGCCCTGCGCGAGCGTCCGTGCATGCTGCACCGCTTCCCCAAGGGCGTCGCCGGGGAGAAGGTGCATCAGAAGCGGCTGCCGTCTGGTGCGCCGCCGTGGGTCGAGACGGTCCGGGTGTGGTTCCCGCGCTTCGGACGTACGGCTGACGAGCTCTGCGTCACCGAGCTCGGCAGCGTCATCTGGGCGGTGCAGATGTCGACGGTGGAGTTCCACCCTTGGAACTCGCGGCGCGCGGACACCGAGAAGCCCGACGAGTGGCGCATCGACCTCGACCCGATGCCGCTGTGCGACTTCGCGACGGTACGCCGGGTCGCGCACGTGGCCCACGAGGTGCTGGACGAGCTCGGCGCCGTCGGGTGGCCGAAGACGAGCGGTGGCAAGGGGTTGCACGTCTACGTGCGGATCCGCCCCGAGCACGGCTTCTCCGACGTACGCCGTGCCGCTCTCGCCTTCGCGCGGGAGGTCGAACGGCGTGCGCCGGACGACGTGACGACGACGTGGTGGCGCAAGGACCGCGATCCCGCATCGCTGTTCATCGACTACAACCAGAACGCCCGCGACCACACGATCGCCAGCGCGTACAGCGTGCGCGGGAACGAGGTCGGCACGGTGTCGACGCCCGTGCTGTGGTCGGAGCTCGACGACGTCACTCCGCGAGACTTCACAATGGCCACCGTGCCGGAGCGCTACGCCGGGGTCGGGGACCTGCACGCCGGGATCGACGACGCGGTCTTCGACATCGCCCCCCTGCTGGAATGGGCCGAGCGTGACGAGCACGCCGGCGCGGAGCCTCCCGTCGGCGCGGACCCGGAGTGAGCGTCATCGGGCGTGGGCGACGGCGTGCACCGCGAGCCAGACCTCCGCGAGATCGGCGGTGTTCTGCAGTGAACGGCCAGTGAGCACTTCGAAGCGGTGCAGCCGGTAGCCGAGCGTGTTGGCGTGCACGTGCAGGGCGCCTGCCGCCTCCGTGGTCCTCCGGTCGTGCTCGAGCCAGGTGCGCACCGAGGGCAGGATCTGCCCGCCGTGCGCGGCGTCGTACTCGAGCACCGGACCGAGCACCGCGTCGACCAGCCCGCGCAGCCCTGCGGCGTCCTCGGTGAGCCAGCGTCCCGCGGCGTCTTGTCCGAAGACGACGACGCCACCCCCCGCATCGACCGCCCGGGCGACCGCCCAGGATGCCTCCCGGCGAGGCACCGTGAGCGGCTCGCCCGACCCGAAGGGACGGCTCACGCCCACGGCGGCGTGGGCGAGCGTCGGCGAGACCTCGACGTCGGCGGGCAGGAGGACCACGAGGTCACGCTGCTGGCGCAGGACCAGAGCGGGGACCTCCTCCGCGGAGAACGCCCGCAGCACCGCCTGGTCGTCGACCGGGCCTCGCTCCACCGGGCGCACCACGGCGAGGCGCAGCGAGGACCCGGGCGGGTGGCCGATGCGCGCGAGCCGGCGCTGCGCCGTCGCCGGGTCGAGGACGCCTTGCAGCAGCTCGGCCAGGGTCTCAGCCCCCTCGCGCCGCAGCGTCTCCCGCTCGTGGCGCTGGATGGACAGCTGGAGCGCGGCGATCGTCGCGACGTGCTGGACCACCGCGAGTCCGGACGGCACCGCGTCGGGGCGTTCGATCGCGAGCAGGAATCCGGCGGGGCCGCCGGGGGCCAGCACCGGCAGGACGTAGCCATCGGGAACCGTGGGCGGGGAGTCATAGGACTCGGGAAGCAGGTGGATGAGGTCCGGCGGCGGGGCGGGCACTCCCGGGAGCAGGGCACGGCCGGAGGGGCTGGAGACGTACAGCGCGTAGCCCGACAGCGCCTCCAGCCGGGAGAACAGCTGCTCGAGGGTGAGGTCCTCGGACGCCAGCGTCTGCAGCGCACCGAAGACGTGCAGCTGGGCCGTCAGCCGCCGGTGCATGTCGCTTTGCACCGCGGCCGCGACCTCCTGTGCGATGGCGATGAACGGCACCGGGAGCGGCACGCGAAGCACGGGGAAGCCCCTGCGGTCCGCGTCGTCGAGGAACGAGCGGTGTAGCGCGGGAGTGAAGAGCTGGTCGGAGACGGCCAGGGCGCTGACTCCGGCGTCGTCGAGACGCTTCAGGTACGCCCGCTGCCCCGCGGCCGCTTTGGGTACCGCCATGCCCGTGGTCATCACCAGGTCGGCGCCCAGCAGCCACGGCGTGGGGTCCTCGAGCTCGGAGACGTGCGCCCAGGCGATCCGGCGGCTCAGCCCGGAGGAGCCGGCCAGGAGCTCCAGCTGCAACGCGGTGGATCGCAGCAGGTCGTCGACGGTCAGCGACGCAGCCATGCTCCGCATCGTCGCTCGATCTGTGGTGGAGCACAAGCAACGGGGGCCAGCTTCGTGGCTGTCACGATTGCCCGGCCCTTGGTCACCCGCCACATTGATGCGCAGTTCGCCAGAGGGAGGCCGGAATGGCGCAAGAGACGCTGACGACAGGCTCGGCCCCGAGCCTGACCACCATCGAGACCCGCTCGATCGACTACGTGCCCGAGAGCGAGCGCCACGGGCGCCTCGCCCTGCAGGGCCCGTTCTGGTTCCTGGGCAACTTCCAGCCCTTCACCGTCGCGATCGGCTTCGTCGGACCCCTGGTCGGGCTGACCCTCGGCTGGACCGTCCTGGCCGCGACGCTGGGCATCCTCTTCGGGACCATCTTCATGGCGGCGCACGCCTCTCAGGGCCCCAAGCTGGGCCTGCCGCAGATGATCCAGTCGCGCGCCCAGTTCGGCTACCGCGGAGTGGTCCTGCCCCTGCTGGCGACCGGCTTCACGTTCCTGGCCTTCAACGTCGTCGACACGATCATCATCAAGGAGGGGCTCAAGGGGATCTTCGGCTGGAACGCCACAGCCACCGCGGCGGTGATCACGGTCGTGTCGGCTCTGCTCGCGATCTACGGGCATGACTGGCTGCACCGGGTCTTCCAGGTGCTCTTCTTCGTGTCGTTGCCCTTCTGGATCGTGCTGACCCTGGGGATCATCACGGGCAACGCGGGCGGCAAGGCCCCGGCGAGCGGGCTGGGCTTCACCTGGGCCGGTTTCCTCGCCATGTTCACCGTCGCCGCGTCCTACAACATCACCTATGCGCCGTACGTCTCCGACTACTCGCGCTACCTGCCGAGGAACACCCCCACCGGCAAGATCATGTTCTCCGTGTTCTGGGGTGCCGCCGGCTCCCCGATCTGGCTGATCCCCATCGGTGCCTGGATGGCCACCCGGCTGGGCACCGGCGACGCGCTGGTCGGTATCCACGACGCCGGCAACAACGTCGTGGGCGGGCTCGGCAGCCTGCTGGCGATCCTCGCGGTTCTCGCGCTCGTCGCGACGATGGGACTGAACGCCTACAGCGGCATGCTCACGGTGGTCACCGGCGTCGACGCGTTCCGGCCCGTGAACCCGACGCGCCGGCTCCGGGTCGCCGTGATCGTCGTCCTCGCCGTCATCTGGATCGTCCTCGGCATCGCCCTCGTCCACGCCACGACCGCGCTAAACAACTCCCTGCTCGCGATGCTGTACCTGCTCGCCCCGTGGACCGCGATCAACCTCGTGGACTTCTTCTTCCTGCGCCACGGCCGGTACGCCATCACCGACCTGTTCCGCCCCAACGGGATCTACGGCCTCTGGAGCGCGCGCGGCGTGACGGCCTACCTCGTCGCCGTGCTGGTCGAGATCCCCTTCGCCTACATCCCCGGCTTCTACGAGAGCATCGGAGCGAAGACGTTCAACGGGGTGGACATCTCGTGGATCCTGGGCATGATCGTCGCTGCGGGCGTGTACCTGGTGATGTCCCGCGGCCACGACGTCCACGACGAGGAGCCGGCCATCGAACGCAGCGAGCAGGTCCTCGCCGAGACTGGAACGGCGCGGTGACCAGCGACACGACTCAGGGCACGGAGGCGGCGGTGCTCGCCGCCGCCTCCGACCTCGTCGCGGCCTTCGCCGCGCACGACCGGGTCCACTACTTTGGGAGCTTCGCCCCGGAGGCGACCTTCGTCTTCTACACGACCCCTCGCGTGCTGGCCTCGCGACAGGCCTACGAGCAGGAGTGGGCCTCCTGGGAGGCCGAGGGGTTCCGTGTGCTGAGCTGCCACTCGTCGGACCAGCGGGTCGACCCCGTGTCCGAGACGGTGGCGGTGTTCACCCATCGCGTGCGCACCCACGTCCGCGACGCCGGTGGGGAGCAGCACCTGGCCGAGCGGGAGACCATCGTGTTCCGGCGGGAGCCCGAGGGACGATGGGTCGCCGTGCACGAGCACCTCAGCCCGGATCCGGGGCCGCAGTGAGCGACGAGCAGGGGCCGGTCGGCCCGCCGAACGCGATGGAGGTCCCCCGCTTCGCCGGCCCAGAGACCTTCGCCCGCCTGCCCCGGCTCGACGATGTCGGCAGCAGCGCGGTGGCCGTCCTCGGCATCCCCTTCGACTCCGGCGTCTCGTACCGACCGGGGGCCCGGTTCGGGCCGGGAGGGGTGCGGGCCGGCTCGAAGCTGCTGCGCCCGTACCACCCCTTCCTCGACATCGAGCCGTGGACGGTCCACCAGGTCGCGGACGCCGGCGACGTGGCGTGCAACCCCTTCGACATCGGCCAGGCCGTCGACCAGGTGCAGCGCGCCGCGACCCAAGTGCTCCAGCGCAGCCAGTACGTCGTCGCCGTCGGGGGCGACCACACGATGTCGCTCCCCCTCCTGCGCGCCACGGCGGCTCAGCACGGCCCAGTCGCCCTCGTGCACTTCGACGCGCACCTCGACACCTGGGACACCTACTTCGGCGCCCCCTACACCCACGGCACGCCGTTTCGCCGCGCCGTCGAGGAGGGGGTGCTCGACCTCGGCTGCTCGGCGCACGTCGGCACCCGCGGGCCGCTGTACTCCACCGACGACCTGCACGCCGACGCCGAGCTCGGCTTCGCGACCGTGACCACGATGGACGTGGCCCGACGGGGCGTCGACGACGCCGTGGGTCGCATCCGGGAGCGCGTGGGCGACCGCCCGGTGTACGTCTCCGTCGACATCGACGTCCTCGACCCGGCCCACGCTCCGGGCACCGGCACCCCCGAGCCGGGGGGCCTGACCAGCCGCGAGCTGCAGATGATCCTGCGGGGCATGGCCGGGATGCGTCTGGTCGGCGCCGACGTCGTGGAGGTCGCGCCGGCGTACGACCACGCGGAGCTCACGACGATCGCAGCGGCCAACGTGGTGTACGAGCTGCTCGGGCTGCTCGCGGACCCCAAGCCACCCTCCTGACGTGTTGCCCTCAGGCCCGGTCGGTGAGCTCGCTGGGGCCGTGACCGCTCGTCGGGTCAGCGCCGTCGACGCCGTCACGGAGGCGCTGGCCCGGGTGGCTCGCCTGGACGGCACGCTCAACGCGGTCGTCGCCCTTCGCGCCGACGAGGCCCTCGCCGAGGCCGAGGCGCTCGACCGCGCGCTGGACGCCGGCGCGCCGACGGGGCGCCTCGCGGGCGTCCCGGTCCTGGTCAAGGACCTCGAGGACCTGCGGGGAATGCCCACGCGCAAGGGATCGCTGCTGCTCGCCGACGCCCCGCCAGCGGCGGCCGACGGACTGGTGCCGGCCAGGCTGCGCGCCGAGGGGGCGATCCCGATCGGGAAGACCGCTCTCCCCGAGTTCGCGATCGAGGGGCACACGGCCAACCTCCTCACCGGGGTGACGCGAAACCCGTGGTCGCCCCGCCACTCCCCCGGCGGCTCGAGCGGCGGGTCCGCCGTCGCGGTCGCCTCGGGGATGGTGCCGGTGGCGACCGCCACCGACGGTGGGGGCTCGATCCGCATCCCGGCGTCGTTCTGCGGGCTCGTCGGCATCAAGCCGACACGGGGCCTGGTCGGCCGCTCGCCGGTCCCCGACTGGATCGACCTGTCCACCGACGGACCGTTCGCGACGACCGTCGCCGATCTGCGGCTGCTCCTCGACGTCGAGGCCGGCGCCGTGCCGGGCGACCCGGAGGCCGCGCCGGGCACGGGGATCCGCGGCGGGACGGTCGCCGCGCCGGTGCCGTCGGTCGTGCACCTCGCGCACCGGACGTCCGACCTCGGTCCCCTCCCGGATGACGTGGCCGCCCACTTCGACCGGGTCGCGCGAGACGTCGTCGGCCTGCTCGCGACGCGCTTCGACGTGATCACCCCGGGGACGCTGTTCCAGGACGGGGACCCCGATCTCGACTGGTTCACCCTCGCCGCCGCGGAGCACGTCTCCTCGCTGGGCCGGGCCTGGGTCGAGGCGGGGCTGGACCGGATGCATCCCAGCTCGCAGGAGTTCCTGGGCTACGGGCTCTCCGTCGGCGTGGATGCCTACCTGGCGGCCCGGCGGCGCCGGTTCGGCTACACCGCCGTGGTCGACCGGCTGCTCGGCGAGGACGGCGTGCTGGTCACCCCGACCGTGGCCGTGGCCCACGTCGAGGCCGACGGCCGGCTCACCCCCGAGGACGAGGTCGCCTGGCTGCCGGCACGGGCGTACTCGACCGCCCTGCAGAACATCACCGGCCACCCGGCGGTGACCCTCCCGGCGGGACTCCTCGACGGGGTGCCGTTCGGCCTGCAGGTGACCGGTCCGCGCTACTCTGACGCCTGGCTGCTCGACATCGCAGCCCGCTGGGAGGAGGCGTTCCCGTGGCCGCGGGTGGCGCCGGGCTACACCGAGTTCCGTCTCTGACCCGGGGAGGTAGAGCGGCTCTGCCGACGGCCAGCGGGAGCCGAACGGGTGCACCCGGGCTCCCACGATCGGCCCTGGCCGGGCGCCGAAACGGCTCCTAGACTCGGGCCCGAGGGGGGCCGAAGCGCTCGACAGGGGCCGCCGTGGCCGAACCCAGCTACCCGTACGCGTTCCACGTCGCCCTCGACGGCAGCGGCCTGAACGGGCTCGAGGGACGCGCCGGCGTCTGCATCCTGCGCTACGACCCGGCCGGGGAGCGCTACGCCTACAAGGTCGCCTACTTCCCGGGCGCCGCGGGTGGCCACGCGGTCTCGGTGAGCCCGCAGACCTCGGTGGGGTTCCTCGGCAACACCGGCCAGCACCTGCTCTTCTACGACCCCGCCTCCCTGGAGGAGGCCGAGCGCATCTCCACGATGCGCTTCGAGGTCACCGACCACTCCCTCAAGGCCAGCACCCACCTCGTGTGGCTGGACGACGTGGAGTTCGTCACCGCGATCGGCGAGCACTTCTGGAAGTTCGACGTCAACCGGCTCAGCAAGGCCGAGCGCATCGGACCTCACCAGCTCAAGCTCCCGCACGCCATGAAGCGCACCGCGTCCGGCCGCTACGTGGTGTACGGGGGCATGGACCACCCTGACCGCGGCGAGGCCCGCGAGGTCGGCGTGCTCGACCTGGTGACCGGGGAGTCGCGCCGCATCGGTCTGCCCACGACGTGCTGGCACGTGGCCTGCCATCCCAGCGAGGACCTCTTCTACGCCCTGTCCTTCCGGGTGCTCCCCCAGGAGGGCAGCGACTGGCAGGAGTGGGGGATGGCGTACTTCAAGGAGTACGTCTACGAGATCGACGCCGAGAGCGGCCAGGTCGTGCGGCACTGGGCCGCGGGGCGGGAGATCCCGGCCCACATCAACTCCGACGTGACCATCTCGGACCGCGAGCTCATCTTCTGCGCGGGCGGGAGCCAGAGCATCGTCTTCATCGACCTGGAGAGCTTCGCCGACTTCCGGGTCCTCGACGAGCGCCCCGACGTCGCGACGCAGCTCCAGCACGGGCGAACGGCCGTGACCCAGGTCGTCGACGCCTTCACCCGCGGGTCGCTGGTCCCCAGCAGCAAGCACTACGTCAGCGCGCTGCGGGTCACCCGCGGGTCGTTGCTCGACTCCGTGTACGCCTGCCAGCTCTCCGCCGACCAGTCGCTGCTGTTCACCGCGAACCGCGGACTCAACTCCATCACCGTCTACGACTACCCCAGCCTGGACGTGCGGCTGCACGTCCCGATGCCCGAGCTGCAGGAGTACGACCCCGGCCTGTCGGCGTGGTCCGACCCTCGGCTGGGCTTCCACCACAGCTGTCTCGTCAGCCCGTCGCACGAGCCGGCGCCCGAGGAGCACGAGGTAGGCCGATGACGACGTACACCTTCGACGTCAACAACGCAGGAACCGTCGGGATCGACTCCGACGTCACCATCGAGGGGCTCGACGACATCTCGGTGGACACCAAGGTGACCCTGGAGCCGGTCACCACGTCGTCCACCATCGCCGTCGAGCCGCTCAGCTCCACCCTCACCTCCGCCTCGACGGTGAGCTCCACCTCGTCGGTGGACCTCGAGCCGGTCACGGTCGACAGCTGCGTGCGGGTGGAGCTCGCGCCGCTGCCCCCGACGCGGCTGCGCACGCCGTGGGAGCAACGGATCGGGCTGAGCGTGCTGGGCGTCGAGCTGCTCGCCTGGACCTGGCGGGGGGAGACCCGAAGCTACGTCGAGCCGGCGCCCAAGCAGCCGCTCGTGGTGGAGGGCGCCGTCGCGCGCGAGTGGGCGGACCGCGACGACCACGGCCACGGGCACGGCGCCCACGGCCACAGGGCCCGTGACGGCCACGGCCTCGTCGTGCGGGTGGAGCCGTGAGCGAGGGCAGCGCCGGCGTCCGGGTCCGGCCCGGCGCCGAGGGCCCGCTGGTGCTGACCGGCCCGCCCACGGCCTTGCGCGGACGGGTGCGGCTGGGCAACGACGGCGAGCACCGGGCCACGGTCCGTGGCCTCTCGGTGCACGGCGAGCGCATCGACATCCCGGCCCCAGGCCCGCTCCTCGCCCGCCTCGACCCCGGGACGACGAAAGAGGTGGAGGTACGGCTTCGAGCCGGGGCGGGCACTCCGCCGGGTGACTACCCGGTGCGGCTCGAGATCGGCGGCCAGGAGCTGGAGGCGATCCTGAGGGTGCAGGCCGCCCCGCGGCTGACAGTGGCCCCCGCAATCGTGACCGCGGCCCCAGGGATCACGGCCGTGGAGGTGCAGGTCACCAACATGGGCAACGTGGTGGCCGACCTGGCGGCGACCGCACGGGCACGCCTGCTCGTCGACGCCGACGTACCCGGCCCGTTCCTCGGCCCCGGAGCCGCCGGTACCCCCACCGAGCTCGACGCGGTGCTGCGCCTGCCCGCTCCCGTGAGCCTGCCGCCCGGCAGTGCCGAGACGCTCGCCGCGACGGTCGAGATCCCGGCGGGGCTGGACGCCGAGCGTCGGTACGTCGCGTCGCTGCCGGTCTGCACCGCCACCGTGCACGTCGTCGTGGTCCCGAGGACCGCGACACCGGTCAAACGAGCCCCGTCCGGCCCGAGGAGGAGCCATGCGTGAGAGATGGAGCACGTCCCCGGCGAGCGTCACCGAGTCCGTCCAGCGGCTCGTCGACGACAGCCTCGCCGCCTGGGAGCCGTTGTTCTCCGCGCTCGACGACACGATCCGGGCGTGGGATCGGGGCTGGGGCCCTGCGCCGGGATCGAGCCGCCAACGGCGCGACCACGCCGGACGGGACCACCACCGCCACCATGGCGGTTGCGCCGGCTGCCGGGACCGAGGCCACGGCGGCTGCGACGGCTGCCGCGACCGCTGCAGCTGCCGTGGCGGCTGCAGCGATGCCGACGTCCTGGTGATCGCCCGTCCGGGAGAACGTCGCGTCGTCCCGCTCGAGATCCGCAACCCGCGCCACCGCGACGTCACCGTCTCGGTCGACGTCGGGCCGTGGACGTCCTGCGAGGGCGACGAGGTCGCGATCGAGGCCGTGGTGCAGCCCTCGGGCGAGCTGACGGTCCCGGCCTGCTCCTCCCGCGAGGTGCTGCTCGTCCTCCAGGTGGCCGGCAAGGCGGGCCTTCCGGACGAGCAGCGCGGAGCGGGCCTGCGCTGCTGCGCGACGCTGACCAGCGACATCCGGATCAACGGGTGCGGCACCACGCTGAGGGTTGCCGTGGACGTGCTGCCGCTGGACTGCGCTTCGATCGAAGTCACCTGCTGCGGCTGCTGCTGCTGAGTGAGAGGGACGGTCCATGACGAGTCCGAGGAGCACCACGGCCACGGTCTGGCAGCAGGTGCAAGAGCTCGTGTCGGAGTCGGCGCGCACCCAGCTGCGACTGGCCAAGCAGTACGTCGAGGTCACCCAGCGCATGGCCAAGTGGCCGGACTCCGACGCGCTGGGCCGGCTGCGCAGCGAGGGCGAGCGCTACCTGCGCGAGCTGGCCGACCTGAACCTCGGCTACGCCCGCATGGTGCAAGACCTCGCCCGCGAGTCGGGGGAACGCCTCGTCGAGGCGGCGACCGGTGAGCGCCCACGCGAGGACGTACGGTCCGGCGTCCGGCTGGCCCTCGACCTCAGCGGACCCAGGGGGGGTCAAGCGGCCGGAGGATTCACCGTGGCGAACACGCGGGCCGAGACGGCGCGGGTCAGCCTCGAGGCGAGCGCCTTCCGCCCGGCCGGCGGAGGGCGGGCCGTGCGGCTCCCAGTGACCTTCGACCCCGCGGGGTTCGACCTCGCACCCGGCGCCGAGACCGACGTGCGGATCGCGGTGGGCCTCGGCGAGGAGCAGGTGGAGGCCGGCCGGACCTACCACGGGGAGGTGCGCGTGCTCGGGGGCGTCGACGTGGTCCTCGAGGTCACCCTGCACGTGCTCGCGCCGAAGCCGGCCGCGCCACGCGCGGCGGGCGCCCGGACGACGTCCCCGCGGAAGGCGACGAAGCGGTCAGCGTCCGCGCGGCGTACACCTCCTCCGCCAGCGTGAGGCTCTCCCGCACGAGCCGCGGCACGTGCGGGCTGGTGACCAGCCAGGCGAGTGCCCCGGCCACGGCGGCGCGAGCCGAGCCCGGTCGGTAGCCGAGCGCTCGCGCCTTGTCCGAGGAGTACCAGTACCAGCGGCCCAGCGTCCGTGCCTCGTCGCGCGTCGCCAGCGGCTCCGACCCGAGGAGGTGGGCGGCGGCCTCGAGCGCCGACGCGGCGAGCCAGGCCGAGGTCATGCTCGCGGCGAGGTGCGGCCCGTCGATGCCGGCCAGCTCCGAGACGAGGGCGTGCAACGTACGCCAGGAGACGTTCTCGCCCCCGAGGAGATAGGCCTCCCCCGGCACGCCCTGCTCGACGAGGAGCACGTGCCCACGGGCCACGTCGTCGACGGCCACGACGTTGCAACCTCCGTCGAAGGTGGTCCGGGTCGGGTCGCACAGGTAACGCACGATGACCGCGTTGCTGGGAACCAGGCGCCAGCTCGGGCCGCCGAGGACCAGGGTGGGACAGGCGAGGACCAGCTCGAGGCCCACCCGGTCGGCCTCGGCACGCGCGACGTCGGCCTGCCGCGACTTGGCGCGGAAGTAGGCCGGCACCCACTCGGCCCCGATCGAGCCCGTCTCGTCACGGACCTGCGGGCCGGGACTCGACCCGAAGACGACCGACGACGAGGTCAGCACCAACCGTCGTACGCCGGCATCGGCGGCAGACCGGACGACCTGCGTGGTCACCTCGTCGTGAGAGGCGGTGAGCCGCTCCTCGTCGCCCTGGCGGTAGGAGAAGAGCGCGGCGCAATGCACCACGCACTGCGCGCCTCGGACCGCTCTCGCGATGCTGTCGGGGCGGCGCAGGTCCGCGTACCCGACCGGCGCCGCGAGGCCGGTGAGGCCGCGCAGGTCCGCACCGCGACGCACGACCGCGACCGGCTCGTGACCACTGTCCGCCAGCGCCTTGACCACACGCGCGCCGATCAGGCCGTTGGCCCCGGTCACCGCCACTCTCATCGGGGCTCCTCAGCGTCCGCGGCCACCGTCGGCCTCGATGACCTCGACCAGCTCCTCCTGCCAGGACCGCAGCGCCGCGACCCAGCCCGGTTCCCGGACGGGCTGGGTCGGGACGACCGAGAAGTGCCGGAAGCCGTTGGCGTCCACGAGGTCCGGCTCCGGCCGGCCCTGCTCGCGCAGCCGGCGGCCGAGCTCGGCGAGCGGGTCCTCCGGGAGAGCGGCCTTGGCGAGCTGCACGAGCTGCCCGATCGTGTCCGCCCAGGAGAGCGTGGCGCCGGGCTCCGACCCGGTCCGGTGGTCGCGTCCCTCGAACGCCGCCTCCACGTTGTCGAGGGTGGCGGTGAAGAACCGGCGGTAGGACTCCTCGACGAGGGCATCCTTGACCGGTCCGGTGAGCCACGGCTCGGCCGCCGCCCACAGGGGCGGCAGCGTGAACAGCTGCAGGCCGCAGACGGCCACCCTGGTCCGGGTGGCGTCCACCCGCTCGAAGGCGATGGACCCGTCGTCGTGGACCGCTGAGCCGTTCGGGCTCGCGATCGTGCGCCACGAGATCCGGCATGAGTCCTCGGCGTGGTGGAGCCGCTCGAGCTTGCAGACGTCGATGTACTGGCCCCCGGAGAAGGCCATCCAGTTCGGCTGCGGCAGGTAGAGGTTGCGCTCCGCCTGCCGCTCGATGCGTCCGGCGCTGTCGCGCGAGACGACGTATGTGCTTCCCCCGATGTAGTCGTTCATCAGCCGGATGCCGCCGGCGATGTCCACACGTTCGACCAGCTCGTCGTAGCCCGCGTTGAGGATGCGCTCGTGCCGGAAGAGCACCGACTCGCCCTCGTAGCGCCAGCGCAGGCCGGAGCGGGTCGCCGGTGCCTGCGCCGCCACCTGCTCGAAGCCCGCGACATAGGGGACGACCTCGTCATAGGCCTCGAGCGAGAAGGCGTGCGGGTCGAAGCCGAGAGGTACGTCGCGTCGCGTGAGCCGTCCCTTGGCGAAGACGACGTTCCAGGCCTCCTCGAAGCCGAGTGGCGCGTCCACATCCCCAAGGATGCCGCGCTCCCCCACCTCGGCAAACCTCGGCGGGCGCACGCCACCCGCTCGGCGGCCTGCTCAGTCCGGCCGCAGTCCGCGAGCCCGCAGAGCGGCTTCGGTGCGGTCGGCCGCGTGCAGCTTGTCCAGGATGCGCGAGACATGGTTCTGCACGGTCTTGAGGGACAGGCCCAGCGTGCGGGCGATCTGGGCGTTGCTCGCGCCGGTCCCGATGAGCTCGAGGATCTCGCGCTCCCGCGGAGTGAGCTCCCCGCCGGGTGTCTCGATCGCTGCGGCCGGCCCCTTGGGGGCGCGAGCGCCGGCGAGGATGCGCTGGGCGATCCCTGCACCGAACACGGCGCCGCCGGCCGCGGCGGTGCTGATCGCCGCGGTGATCTCCTCGGCGGGGGCACCCTTGAGGACGTACCCGCGGGCGCCGGCACTCAGCGCCGCGAAGACCGTGTCGTCGTCGTCGACCATCGTCACGACGAGGACGGCGGTCCGGGGCGCGAAGCCGAGGATCGCCTTGGTCGCCTCCACGCCGGAGGTGTCCGGCAGGTTGAGGTCCATGAGGACCACGTCGGGACCCTCGTCGCGCACCAGGGCGAGCGCCTCGGCGGCGGTGCCGGCGGAACCGACGAGGTCGACCTCGGGCAGCGTGGCCAGCAGGCCGGCCAGCCCGGATCGGAACACCGGGTGGTCGTCCACGATGACGACCGTGGTCACAGCGTCGCCTCCCACAGCTGGGCACGGGCGGCTGAGGGGTCGAGGGGAAGCTCCGCGCGTACGAGCAGGCCCGAACCCGGCGAGTCGACGTACAGCCGCCCGCCGAGCTCCTCGGCGCGCTCGCGCATGGTCGACATGCCGTTGCCGTCGCCTCGTCCGTCGCGCCCGGCTCCGTCGTCACGGACGCTGACCTCCAGCACCGCACCGTCCGAACGAAGTCCTACCAGCATCTGGGTGGCGCCCGCATGCCGGACCACGTTCGTCGCCGCCTCCTGCACGATGCGGAAGGCCGCGACTTCGAGCGCGGCCGGCAGCGGCGGCAGCGGCTCGGCCTCGACCGACGCGTGCACCGCCGTTCCCCCGGTGAGCCTGGCGACGGCCTGGGTGCAGGCCCCGACCAGGCCGAGCTCGTCCAGCGAGGGCGGCCGAAGGCCCTCGACGACCCGCCGCACGTCGACGACGGTGGCCCTGATCTCCTCGACGAGAGAGGCCAGCTGCGCCGAGGCCGCCGTCGCGTCCGGCGGGAGGAGCGATCGCGCGGCCTCCGCCTTGAGGGTCAGTCCGGCGAGCGCGGGGCCGATCCCGTCGTGCAGGTCGCGCCGCAGACGCCGGCGTTCCTCCTCGCGGCTGAGCACGAGCCGCTCGCGGGTGGCCTGGAGGTCGGCCAGCAGGCCGCGTACGTGCAACGCGTCACCGAGCGGCTGAGCGAGATCGCGGACGAGCCTCAGCTCGGCCGGGCTGAGCTCGCGGTCCGCGGAGTCGAAGGCCAGGGTCCCGACCGGGACTCCGTAGGCCGCCAGCGATACGGCCATGGCCCCGCGGTCGGCGGTCCCGGCCACCAGGGCGCCCCGGGCGTCACGCACCGAGACCGAGGTCAGGTCGAGCTCTGCCTCGAGGTCGGACACCACCTCGGCCAGGAGCTGGTCGAGGTCGGCCACGGCAGCCAGACGCTGGCCGAGGCCGGACAACAGCTCGTACGGCTGGTCCCACCGGCCGTACACCACCCGCGCGACGACGCGCTGGAGGCGCTCCCGCAAGGGAATCAGCACGAGCGCGGCGCCGAGGGCGGCCAGCGCCGAGGGCCACAGCGCCTGCCGGTCGGGTGCGAGCGCCGTGGCGACGACGACGATGACGACGTACACGGCTGCCGTGGACACCGTCAGGAGCAGCGCGAGCAGGGCGCGGTTGGCCGCGCGCCTGAGGTCGTACAGGCCGTGGGTGAGGGTGGCGGCCGCGATCGCCAGCGGCACCGGCAGCCCGCTCAGCGAGAACACCCAGCGCGGTGGTGAGGCCGGTGACACGACGACGTCGACGAGGACGAAGGCGAGGAAGGCCGTGACCGCGGCGACGGCGACGATGAACAGCAGCAGCTGCTGGCGCTCCACGGGGTCGCCTCGCCGCCAGCGGCGGACCAGACCGGCGACCGCGCCGACCGCGGCGGCGAGCGCGAGCACGGTACCGAGGAGGTTGATGGCCCCGAGCGCGGTGTTCGCCGGGTCGACGGGAGTCAGCGGGCCGCGCCAGTCGTTGCCCAGCCGGGTCTCGATCGGGGCCAGCAGGCACGCCAGGGTCTGCACGGCGAGGGCAGCGAGGATCAGGGTGCGCAGCCATCGCCAGGCGGGGTCGGGCAGGCGGCCGTCGGGGAAGAGGGCCGGGACGGCCACGAAGGCGACCGTCCACGACAGCGTCCGGGCGGTGACGCCGAGCATCACCAGCCAGGCCGAGGCGGGCACCGAGCCCGGGTGCGTGAGCTCGCCCCGGATCCCCAGCTCGGTCATCGCCTCCCCGGACCCGCTGAGGACGGCGCCGGCGAGCACCAGCCAGCCGATCCGGTTCCCGGGGACCGACAGGGCGACGACCGCACCGACGACGGCCGTCACCGAGATCACGAGTGCGGTGACCACCTCGCTGCCGCGGTAGGCGACGACCGAGGAGTCGACCCACGCGGCCACGACGGATCCACCGATGGCGAGGGCGAGGCCCAGGCCGACCGCCACCGAGGTTCGGCGGCGGTCGGCCCGGATCTCGTGGAGCACGGCCCCATCGTGCACGGTCTCGCTGCTCCCGTCGCCGGGTCGGCTCAGGAGACCCGCGCCGTCGCCGAGCGGCGCCGCGCCAGCACGCCGACCGACGTGACGAGGCCGGCGAGGGTCGTGACGGCGTACGCGATCTGCCACACGCGGTCGAAGGTCGAGTAGTGCCGCCACGTCGGGAATGCCAGGAGGATGAACAGGCACAGCAGGCCGGAGACGATGGCCCCGGCGGTGACTCGGCCGGAGCGCAGGAGCAGCCACGACACGAGCCACGGCACCGCGAAGACCGCCTGCATCACGGGCGCGGAGTTGGGCGTGTGCTCCACGACCGTGAAGACCGCGGTGAGCAGCTCCGCGATGCCGAGGACGGCGGTGAGGATGGTCAGGGTGCGGACGTTCATGGCTTCCTCCTGAGACGGTGGTGGTGAGGTGCCACCACCATCGGGGCGAGGCCTTCCCGCCCGGAACGGGCGCCTTCCCGCTCCGACCGGGAAGTTCTCCCGCCGGCACTCCGGGGCCACGGTGACCGGCGTGGGTCCCTCGACAAGTTGTTAGGCGTTGGTCGGTCGATAGACCGACCAACGCCTAACAACGTTCAGGTGGGTCGGGTGCCGGTGGGTCGGACGCCTACAGCGAGCGCTGGTAGGAGCCGAAGGCGCGCGTAGCGACGTACGCCATCCCGAGCGCCAGGGCACCCAGCAGGCCCAGCCGGATCAGCACCGCCGCCCAGTCCGTCCCCGCCTGCAGCGCCTCGCGCGAGGCCACGACGGCCCAGTCCACCGGGTTGACCCGGGCGACGCCGCGCAGCCACGCCGCGGCGAGAGCCAGGTCCATCAGCGCCGAGGACACGAACTGCAGCGGCAGCACGACGAACTGGCTGATGCCGATGAGCGCCTCCTGCTGGCGCAGCAGCAGGGCGAGGGCGTTCGACAGCGACGCGATGATGACGCTGATCAGCACGGCGGCGAGGAACGTCACCCCGACGCCGGCCGGGCTGAAGCGCGCCCCCGCCACCACGGCGATGAGGAACACCACCGCGGTCTGCACGACAGTGGTGATCGCCTGGTAGGCGAGCGTCCCGACCATCATCGCGCCGCGGCTGACGGGCGACGCCAGGAAGCGGTCCATCACGCCGCGCTTCATGTCGTCGATGTACACGGTGCCGGCCCAGCCGCTGGAGAACAGCGCCGTCATGATGATGACGCCCGGCGTGATGAACTCGAGGTAGGAGGTCGACCCCGCGGCGAAGCCGGGGATGTCGACTACGGACTTGAACAGCTGGCCGAAGAGCAGCAGCCAGATGACCGGCTGGACCAGCGTCGCAATCGCGAACGCCGGGACCCGCCACAGCGTCCGGAGCGAGCGGACGGTCAGGTACGCCGAGTGCCGGACGAACCTCCACCGCGGCCGCTCGGCCGCCACCGGGACGAGCGTGGCCACGACCGCGGTCATGCCGACACCTCCATCGCCCGCCCGACGTGACGCAGGTACACGTCGTCCAGAGAGGGTCGCGCCACGCTCACCGCGGTGACCGTCAGTCCGGCGGCCTCGAGAGCAGCGAGCACTGCCGGGACCGCCGTCGCCGGCCGGTCGGCGCGAGCACGTACGCGGCTGCCCTCGACCGCCGCCTCACGCAGGCCCGCCGTCGCCAGTGCCTGCGTCGCCGACGTCGCCGCCTCCGGCGAGGAGAGCTCGACCTGCACGGTGTCGCCGTGCAGCTCGCTCTTGAGCTGTTCCGGCGGGCCCTCGACGACGATCCGTCCGCGGTCGACGATCGCGACCCGGTCGGCCAAGCGATCGGCCTCGTCGAGGTAGTGCGTGGTGAGCAGGATCGTCACGCCGTCGCCGGTGAGCCGGCCGATCTCGCGCCACAGCTGGGCGCGTGCCTGCGGGTCCAGCCCGGTGGTCGGCTCGTCGAGGAACAGCACGCGCGGGTGGTGCACGAGACCGATGGCGACGTCGAGCTTGCGCGCCATGCCGCCGGAGTAGGTCCGGGCGAGACGGTCGGCGTCTGCGGTGAGGTCGAAGCGCGTCAGCAGCTCGCGAGCCCTCGCGCGCGCGGCAGCGGTGGAGGCGCCCTGGATCCGCGCGGCGAGCTCGAGATTCTCCCGGCCGGTCGCCATGGGGTCGCTCGAGGCCTTCTGCCACACCGCACCGATGGTGCGCCGGACGGCGTCGGGGTGGGCGAGGACGTCGATGCCGGAGACGTACGCCGTCCCGCTGTCCGGACGGCTCAGCGTGGTGAGCACGCGCACCGTCGTGGACTTGCCGGCGCCGTTGGGTCCGAGCAGCGCGAGGACGCTGCCGGGTGCGGCCTCGACGGTCAGCCCGTCGAGGGCACGGACGCGGGGCTTGCCGCGCCCGCGGGGGTAGGTCTTGACGAGGTCGACCGCCGTGACGGCCGCCATGGAGGACGTGGGCACTGCTGCTCCCTGGTGATCGGGAGTCGCGGCCGCCGCCTCCTATCCTTGGAGTGCGCCTCGTGGACGGATCGAGCGTCCGGACTCGGGTGTGGAGCCCCTGGCCGGTGTTGGCGCACCGGCCAGGGGTCTTGCTGTGCTGGGGTCCCGCCTATCGCGGGGGATGCGGCTGGAAGACGCGGCCCTCCTCCCCGAAGAACGACTGGGGGTCCTGGGTGATCTCCTCGAGCGAGATGCCCTGGGCCATCAGCTCCTGCATGCGCCGCCAGCCCGCGACGCCGCCCAGGGTCCCTTCGCTGATCCGATGGGCGAGGTCGACGACGAAGTCCAGCTCGGCGACCAGCAGGGCACGGCGATAGCTGCCCTCGACGAGGAACACCTCCGGCAGCTGCATGTCGCCGGCCACCGCGGCCGATGCGTCCAGAGCGCGCAGCTCCATCCGCAGCCGGTCCGCCCGGCCGGCGAGCAGGCGCGCGACCTCGTCGGGGCCGAGCAGCGGCATGAACGACAGGCCGGCCTCGAGAGAGGTGTACTCGCGGACCGGCGTGGAGAGCAGCTCCGCGAGCCAGTCCTCGCACTCCGTGGCGCCGGCCTCGGTGATCTCGTAGACGGTCCGCTCGGGCCGACGCCCCTGCCGGACGGTCTCCTTTGCTCGGATCAGCCCGTGCCGCTCGAGGGCCTCGACGACGGAGTAGAGCGAGCCGTAGTTGAGCTTGACGGACAGCTCCTTGCCGCGGCTGCGCAGGGTCGACGAGATCTCGTACGGGTGCATGGGGCGCTCGGACAGGCAGGCCAGGACGGCCAGCGCGAGCGGATTGGCGACCTTCCGACGGGTCATGCTGACTGCTCCTCTGCGATTACTCGATTCAGAGTAGTCGTCACCGTGCATTCGATGTCAAGTGCCAGAAGTGTGCGGTCACGATGGGGCCACGGCGACCGGTATCGCGCGCCGGGCGTCCTACGCTGAGGCCCGGGGACCGGAGGACGCCATGACCGCCACCGCACAGCCCGCGACCAGCGTGCGGCGCCGGTCGCGCCGACGAGTCGCCCTGTGCCTCGGCCTCCTCGCCGTCGTCGCGGCGATCGCCGGTGTGGGGGTGCTCGCGACCCGCGCCGGGGAGACGCCGCCGATCGACTGGAGCCAGGTCGGGGTCTGCGTCCAGCACACTGGCTCGATCTCGCCCCCGCGGGTCACGACCGCGCTGCCGGCCTCGGGAGTCTGCGCGACGGGAACGTTGCGGGTGGACGACCCGGCCCGGGCGCAGCACGTACCGGGCCGGGTCGTCTTGTCCTTCCTCGTCATCGGGTCGCCTCAGAGGCTGCCCAAGGCCACCGACGTCCTCGTGGACACCGGCCGGCGCAGCGTGAGCGTGCGCTCGGCCGATGCCTCCCACGTCCCGGTGTCGGGCGACGAGAACGCCCTCGGCCTCGGTTACCTCGTCTTCGTGTCGGTTCCGCGCAATGCCCTTCCCACGGCGCCGTTCACCCTCGTCGACGGGGGCGGCACGACCACCGTGGCGAGCCTGCCCGAGTCCTGACGGATCCGGGCCGCAGGACCCTTGCGCCCCGCCGCGTCGCGCGCTGATGCTCGCGAGAGGTAACCCACTCCACCCCCGGGAGGTCATCGTGCCCACGACGTCTGCCAATGGGATCGAGATGTACTACGAGGTCCAGGGCGAGGGGGCACCGATCGTCCTCATCCCCTACCTGGCGGCGGACCAGGCGTGCTACGCCTTCCAGGTCGCCGACTACGCCAAGCACTTCACGTGCTACACCGTGGACCTGCGCGGCGCCGGGCTGTCGGGCAAGCCCGAGGGGACGTACACGACCGAGCTGCTCGCCGACGACGTAGCGGCACTCATGGCGGCCATCGGCATCGAGCGGGCGCACATCTTCGGGCTGTCGCTGGGCGCCGCGACCGGGATGTGGCTGGCCGCGAAGTACCCCGACCGCGTACGGACCCTGTCCCTGCACAGCGCCTGGGCGCGCACCGACCCGTTCCTGCGGGTGGTCGTCGAGGGCTGGCAGATCATGGCGAACGCGCTGGACAGCGTCACGGACATGGTCATCAAGGGCATCTTCCCGTGGTGCTTCACCCCTGAGCTGTACGCAGCGAAGCCTGAGTACATCGACTCCCTCGCCGACTTCGTACGCAGCCGCCCGATGCCGCCGGTGGACGCGTTCATGCGCCAGTCCGGGGCGGTGCTGTCCCACGACGCCACCTCCGTGCTCGGGGACATCGCGGCGCCGACGCTGGTGACCTTCGGACGGCACGACCTGTGCACGTCGACCCGCTTCGCTGAGACGCTGGTCACCGGCATCAAGGACGCCGAGCTCGCCGTCTTCGAGGGCTGCGCCCACGCACCCATCTACGAGGACGTCGAGGGCTTCAACGCCCGGACGCTGGCCTTCCTGCAGTCCCACTCCGACTGACCGCTGCCCGCACCGCCGTACCGACCCGTCATTCGTCCGGCAAAGGATCCTCTGCAGGACGCATGACACGGGTCGGCGGGCGGCGGCCCTCCTCGAGGTAGGTGAGACGGCGCGGGTGCCTGAGCGCCGCCTTGACCCGGCGCCGGATCGGCTTGCTCAGCAGGGCCACGGCGTCCTGGGGGTCGAGGAGGCGGTACTCGGAGATCTCCTCCGCCTGGACGACCAGGCCTTGGAGTACGTCGGGGCCGAACTGACCGCAGTCGAAGAGGAAGCGCACCCCGCCGGGACGGCCCGGCCGCGGCCGCAGGAAGTCGACGCACACCAGGCGCCCGAACTCGACGTCGAGCCCGGTCTCCTCACGGGTCTCCCGGCGGCACGCCTCCCACGGCGACTCACCGTCCGCCTCGACCACGCCGCCCGGGATCGTCCAGCCGGACTTGTACGTCGGCTTGAGGATCAGCAGTCGCCCCTCGTCGTCGCGTACCAGAGCGCCCGCCGACGCCGGGATCCGAGGCGGCCAGGTCCCGCCACCAACCCCGTCGTCCGGCACGACAGCATTCTCCACCGACTTGTTAGGCGTTGGTCGGCCTATCGGCCGACCAACGCCTAACAAGCCACAGCTGCGGGCCCATGGTGGGCGACCGCGGCACGGAGCATGCTGGACCGCGGCACCCGCACCCCGCGGACCTGGACGCAAGGGGGCCACGCCATGGCCACGATGGAGCGAGACCTCGGCATCCTGGCGCTGCTGATCGTCCTCGGCGTGCTGTGGTCGCTGTACAGCCTGCTCACCCGGCGGGGCAAGCGCCGCCAGGAACGTGAGACCGCGCGACGCCAGGCCGAGGCGCAGGCCCGCCTGGCCGCCGAGCAGGCGCCGCTCGCCGGGCTGGCCGCGTACGCCGCCGCGCACGGCTGGAGCGCGCTCGGCACCGACCCGCACCTCGACGAGACGACCGAGTCCTACGTCCACCGGATGATCCGCCACCTCTGGCACGTGGAGGAGCCGACCGGCACCACGGTCGCGCCGGTCCGCGCGACCACCTACGCCGACGTCGTGACCGGCGGGACGGCGCCGTACACGTGGGTCGCCGCCAACGCGTGGATCCCGATCGACTCAGGCGAGGCCCTGATCTCGCGGACGCACGCCCTCACCGCAGGCGTGTGCGTCGTGCAGCTCGGCGAGGCCCTGCCACCGCTGTTCGTGAGCCCGCGCCACGCCCGGCCGTTCATGACCATGTTCCTCAAGGAGGTCAGCCTCGAGAGCGAGGACTTCGACCGGCGCTTCCGCGTGCTCGCGCTGGACCGCAAGTACGCGATGGACGTCATGAACCCGCGGGCCATGGAGCTCGTGATGTCCCGCGACCACTGGGCGTTCTTCCTCGAGATGTCCAAGGTGGTCTGCGTCAGCAAGGGCGCCTCGAACACCCCGGAGGACGTCGCGGGCCTGGTCGACGCGGTCAGCCGTTTCGTGGGGCTGATCCCCTCATTCGTCTCCGACGACAAGTCGCTGAAGCTGCCGGCCCTGCCCGACGGCACACCGTTCGACCCGATGGACCCGGCGGCGCGGCAGCGCCTGGAGGAGGCGTTCGAGGCCATGACCCCCGAGCAGCAGCAGGCGGCCGCCGCCTCGATGCAGGTCGAGGGCGCGCGGTTCCTGGCCGGGATGTTCGGCCACGACCTGTCCCCCGAGCAGGCCGACGAGGTCGTCCGGCGCGCCCAAGAGCGCGAGGAGCGCCACAAGCACTGACCGCGGCCGCCCGTACGTCGCCGCGGCCGCCCGTACGTCGCCGCGGCCGCCCGTACGTCGCCGCGGCCTCCCACCGACTTGTTAGGCGTTGGGGGGGC